>NZ_JBSVWS010000072.1:0-27738 GCF_054071155.1 Pseudomonas sp. SDO5532_S415
GCGTCCGTCGATGAGCCTTCGCCTGATCCACCGCTTTCGCGAGCAGGCTCGCTCCCACAGGGCTCCCCGCATCGTTGGCGATAGCAGACTTATCCAATAACGACAGTCCTTTCCGACCGTTTTTGCTCATTCCTGCAGCTTGCGACTATCCGTTTGCCGCTGCACTTACCAAATCCCGCCATCCTTGTAGGGCAATCCCTACCCCCAACCTTCCATCCGGCTGAGGCGATTCTCTCCTGCGTCCCGATTTGCGCGGTCCCCGGCGTCCACTAGGCTTAGTCCACAGCAGTCATCAACAACAAAGGTGTGGGTATGAGCCAGGTCGATTCAAGCGCAGGGGCCAATGATGTTTTGGTCAGCTTTCGTGGAGTGCAGAAGAGCTACGACGGCGAGAACCTGATCGTCAAAGACCTCAACCTGGATATTCGCAAAGGCGAATTCCTCACCTTGCTCGGACCATCCGGTTCCGGCAAGACCACCAGCCTGATGATGCTCGCCGGTTTCGAAACCCCGACGGCGGGCGAAATCCTGCTGGCCGGGCGCTCCATCAACAACGTGCCGCCGCACAAGCGTGACATCGGCATGGTGTTCCAGAACTACGCGTTGTTCCCGCACATGACCGTGGCCGAGAACCTGGCGTTCCCGCTGACCGTGCGCGGCTTGAACAAGAGCGATGTCAGCGACAAGGTCAAGCGCGTGCTGAGCATGGTGCAACTCGACGCCTTTGCTCAGCGTTATCCGGCGCAGCTGTCCGGCGGTCAGCAACAGCGTGTGGCCCTGGCCCGCGCATTGGTGTTCGAACCGCAACTGGTGCTGATGGACGAACCCCTCGGCGCACTCGACAAGCAATTGCGTGAACACATGCAGATGGAAATCAAACACCTGCACCAGCGTCTGGGCGTGACCGTGGTCTACGTGACCCACGACCAGGGCGAAGCCCTGACCATGTCCGACCGGGTAGCAGTGTTCCACCAAGGCGAGATCCAGCAAATCGCCCCACCGCGCACGCTCTATGAAGAGCCGAAAAACACCTTCGTCGCCAACTTCATCGGCGAAAACAACCGTCTCAATGGCCGCCTGCACAGTCAGACCGGCGACCGCTGCGTGGTGGAACTGGGGCGTGGTGAAAAAGTTGAAGCGCTGGCCGTGAATGTCGGCAAGACCGGTGAACCGGTGACCTTGTCCATTCGCCCGGAGCGCGTGAGCCTCAATGGTTCCAGCGAGTCTTGCATCAACCGCTTCTCGGGACGGGTGGCGGAATTCATCTATCTGGGCGACCACGTCCGGGTTCGCCTGGAAGTCTGTGGCAAGACCGACTTCTTCGTGAAGCAACCGATTGCCGAGCTCGATCCCGGGCTGGCGGTGGGTGATGTGGTACCGCTTGGCTGGCAGGTCGAGCACGTTCGTGCGCTCGACCCACTTCTAGAGGCGCATTGATCGCCCCCTGCTTCAACAACACCAACCCTGCACGTGGAGAGAACAATAAATGTTGAGATCCCTGAAATTCACCGCTCTGGCACTGGGCATGATGGGGGCAGCGAGCGCTATGGCCGCTGGCCCGGACCTGACCGTGGTGTCCTTTGGCGGGGCGAACAAGGCCGCGCAGGTCAAGGCCTTCTATGCACCGTGGGAAGCGGCAGGCAACGGCAAAATCGTGGCAGGCGAGTACAACGGTGAGATGGCCAAGGTCAAAGCCATGGTCGACACCAAGAGCGTGTCCTGGGATCTGGTAGAGGTTGAATCGCCAGAACTGTCCCGTGGTTGCGACGAAGACATGTTCGAGCAACTCGATCCTGCGCTGTTCGGCAAAACCGAAGACTACGTCAAAGGCGCTATTCAGCCATGCGGCGTGGGCTTCTTCGTGTGGTCGACCGTGCTGGCCTACAACGCCGACAAGCTGAAAACCGCACCAACCAGCTGGGCGGATTTCTGGGATACCAAGCAATTCCCGGGCAAGCGCGGCCTGCGCAAAGGCGCCAAGTACACCCTGGAATTCGCACTGATGGCTGACGGCGTTGCGCCCAAAGACGTCTACAAAGTGCTGGCCGGCAAGGACGGTCAGGACCGCGCGTTCAAGAAACTGGATGAACTCAAGCCAAGCATTCAATGGTGGGAAGCCGGCGCACAACCGCCGCAATACCTCGCTTCCGGTGACGTGGTCATGAGTTCGGCCTACAACGGCCGAATCGCTGCCGTACAGAAAGAAAGCAACCTGAAAGTGGTATGGAACGGCGGCATTTACGACTTCGACGCATGGGCCATCCCGAAAGGTCTGGATAAAGCGCGTGCTGAAGCGGCGAAGAAGTTCATCGCGTTCTCGGTGCAGCCACAGCAGCAGAAGACCTATTCGGAAAACATCGCCTACGGCCCGGCCAACACCCAAGCCGTACCGTTGCTGGCCAAGGATGTCCTCAAAGACATGCCGACCACCCCGGAAAACATCGCCAACCAGGTGCAGATCGACGTCAGCTTCTGGGCTGATAACGGCGAGCAACTGGAACAGCGCTTCAATTCCTGGGCTGCGAAGTAATGCTTCGCCTGTAGGAGCGAGCCTGCTCGCGAAAGCGTCGGCACATTCAACATTTGTACCGACTGACACATCGCAATCGCGAGCAGGCTCGCTCCCACATTTAAAAGTTCGAGGTGGTTCGCCACCTCTGTAACGATCAAAGATTTCCGGAGTACGCCATGGCCATCGCCATTCCCGTGAACGCGGGCACTGACCCCACCTTGAAGCAGCGGCTCAAGCACGCCGAGCGGGTCAACCGCTGGAAGGCCCAGGCCTTGATCGCGCCGCTGGTGCTGTTTCTGTTGCTGGTGTTCCTGGTGCCGATCGTGGCGCTGCTCTACAAAAGCGTCGGTAACCCGGAAGTAGTCGGCGGCATGCCACGCACCGTGGCGGCCATCGCCAGTTGGGACGGCCGCGGCCTGCCCGCTGAACCGGTTTACAAGGCTGCCAGCGAAGACCTGGCTGAAGCCCGCAAGAATCAGACCTTGGGCGATTTGTCCAAGCGCTTGAACATGGAGTTGGCCGGCTACCGCAGCCTGCTGACCAAAACTGCCCGAGCCTTGCCATTCGCCACCGAACCGGCCTCTTATAAAGAAGCGCTGGAAGGTCTCGACGAGCGCTGGGGCGACCCCGCCTACTGGCAAGCGGTTCGCCGCAACACCAGCAGCATCACACCGTACTACCTGCTGGCCGCCGTCGATCACCGTATCGACGACCTCGGCGAACTGGCGCCGGCCACACCCGACCAGGCGATCTACCTCGACATCTTTGCCCGCACCTTCTGGATGGGCCTGATCATTACCGTGATCTGCCTGGTGCTGGCCTATCCATTGGCTTACCTGCTGGCAAACCTGCCATCACGGCAAAGTAACTTGCTGATGATTCTGGTGCTGTTGCCGTTCTGGACGTCGATCCTGGTGCGTGTCGCGGCATGGATCGTTCTGCTGCAATCGGGTGGCTTGATCAACAGCGGCCTGATGGCCCTGGGCATCATCGATAAACCGGTGGAGCTGGTGTTCAACCGCATCGGTGTCTACATCTCCATGGTGCACATCCTGCTGCCGTTCATGATCCTGCCGATCTACAGCGTGATGAAAGGCATCTCGCCGACCTACATGCGTGCGGCGATTTCCCTGGGCTGCCACCCATTCGCCAGTTTCTGGCGGGTGTACTTCCCGCAAACCTATGCCGGTGTCGGCGCCGGTTGCCTGTTGGTGTTCATCCTCGCCATCGGCTACTACATCACCCCGGCGTTGCTGGGTAGCCCGAACGATCAGATGGTCAGCTATTTCGTCGCCTTCTACACCAACACCAGCATCAACTGGGGCATGGCGACCGCGCTGGGCGGGCTGCTGCTCCTGGCGACCGTGGTGCTTTATCTGATTTACAGCTGGCTGGTGGGCGCGAGCCGCCTGCGCCTGAGCTAAGGGGAGAATGAAATGCTGAGTCCTTATATGTCGCCCATCGAGCGGGTGTGGTTCTACAGCTTGCGGATTCTCTGCGGCCTGATTCTGTTGTTCCTGATCCTGCCGGTACTGGTGATCATTCCGCTGTCGTTCAACTCCGGCAGCTTCCTGGTGTACCCGCTGCAAGGCTTCTCGTTGCAGTGGTACCACGACTTCTTCGCGTCGGCGGAGTGGATGCGGGCACTGAAGAACAGCATCATCGTTGCCCCGGCGGCCACAGTGCTGGCCATGGTGTTTGGAACATTGGCAGCGATCGGCCTGACCCGCGGCGATTTCCCGGGCAAGGCGCTGGTCATGGCGTTGGTGATTTCACCGATGGTGGTGCCGGTGGTGATCATCGGTGTGGCCAGCTATCTGTTCTTTGCGCCCTTGGGCCTGGGCAACAGCTTCTTCTCGCTGATTGTGGTGCATGCGGTGTTGGGTGTGCCGTTCGTGATCATCACGGTGTCGGCGACCTTGCAGGGCTTTAACTACAATCTGGTGCGTGCTGCTGCGAGCCTCGGAGCTTCGCCGCTGACCACATTCCGTAGAGTGACCTTGCCGCTGATTGCTCCCGGTGTGATCTCCGGAGCGTTGTTCGCCTTCGCCACCTCGTTCGATGAGGTGGTGGTGACGCTGTTCCTCGCCGGCCCAGAGCAAGCAACCCTGCCACGGCAGATGTTCAGCGGTATCCGCGAAAACCTCAGCCCGACCATCGCCGCCGCCGCGACGTTGCTGATCGCCTTCTCGGTGATTCTGTTGCTGACCCTGGAATGGCTGCGTGGCCGTAGCGAGAAACTGCGTACCGCGCAGGTCTAGCGCCACACTTCTATCAACTGTGGGAGCGGGCCTGCTCGCGAAAGCGGAGTGTCAGTCGACTCAAATGTCGAATGTTCAACCGTCTTCGCGAGCAGGCTCGCTCCCACAGGGGCTCTAGCGGACCTTCAGTTCATTCACGACCTGAATACCAGCGAACCCCAAATCCCCAGCTACTATTGTGCCCAGCTCCCCTACCTATAAGAGGCTGCGCACATGAGTCTTTCTTCTTTCAAAATCGCTCACAAACTGATCACCGGCGCAGGGGCTATCGAGCAACTGGCGGCGGAGCTGATCCGTCTGGACATCGACAATCCGCTGATCGTCACCGACGCCGCCCTGGTCAAGTCCGGCACGGTCGAACTGGCGCTGGCGCAGCTCGGGGAGCGCAGCTACGAGATCTTCGACCGGGTACTGCCTGATCCGGAAATCGCCATCGTCGAAGATTGCATGCGGGTTTACCGTGAGGGCGGGCACGATGGATTGATCGGTCTGGGCGGCGGCAGTGCCATCGATATCGCCAAGAGCGTTGCCGCCTATGCCGGATACCACGGGGCGCTGGAGGATTTGTTCGGCATCGACCAGGTTCCGCGCAAGGGCCCGCCGCTGATCGCGATTCCAACCACCGCCGGCACCGGTTCGGAAGTGACCAACGTGGCGATCCTCTCCGACAAGGTCGCGCAATTGAAGAAGGGGATCGTCAGCGACTACCTGTTGCCGGATGTGGCGTTGGTCAGCCCGCAAATGACCCTGACCTGCCCGCGCAGTGTCACCGCCGCCAGTGGCATCGACGCGTTGGTGCATGCCATCGAATCGTACCTGTCGATCAACGCCTCGCCGATAACCGACGCCCTGGCCATCGGCGCGATCAATCTGATCGCCAAGGCTTTACCCAAGGCCTACGCCAACCCGTCCAACCTGCAGGCCCGTGAGGACATGGCCACCGCCAGCCTGATGGCCGGCATGGCGTTCGGCAATGCCGGGGTCGGCGCGGTGCATGCGCTGGCATATCCGCTGGGGGGGCGCTTCAACATCGCCCATGGGGTGAGCAACGCTTTGTTACTGCCCTATGTCATGACCTGGAACAAGATGGCTTGCATCGAACGCATGCAGGATATTGCCGAAGCCATGGGGGTGAAGACCGCTCATCTGAGTGTTAGCGAGGCGGCCGATAAAGCCGTGGAGGCCATGAGCACGTTGTGCGCGGCTGTGGAAATCCCCCCAGGGCTGCGCAGTTTCGGGGTGCCGGAGGACGCCATCCCGGCCATGGCCGTTGAAGCCGCGGGGATCGAGCGTCTGATGCGCAATAATCCGCGCAAACTCAGTGCCGTCGATATCGAGAAGATCTACCGCGCGGCTTATTAGAACCTTTGCCGTTGAAACTGATGGCAAAGCCCAATCATCGCGCTCACGGTGCGCGCGTCAAAGCATGAGGTATACAATGCGCGCCATCGTGATTTAGCTCAGAAAAGGTGCGTCATGCAGCCCTTCGTAATTGCTCCGTCGATTCTCTCCGCCGACTTTGCCCGCCTGGGCGAAGAAGTGGACAACGTCCTGGCCGCCGGCGCCGACTTCGTGCACTTCGATGTCATGGACAACCACTACGTTCCAAACCTGACCATCGGCCCGATGGTGTGTGCGGCGCTGCGCAAGTACGGCGTAACCGCGCCGATCGACGCGCACCTGATGGTCAGCCCGGTGGACCGCATCGTCGGTGATTTCATCGAGGCCGGCGCGACTTACATCACCTTCCACCCGGAAGCCACGCAGCACGTTGACCGTTCCCTGCAACTTATCCGCGAAGGCGGCTGCAAGTCGGGTCTGGTGTTCAACCCGGCGACTCCGCTGGACGTACTCAAGTACGTGATGGACAAGGTCGACATGATCCTGCTGATGAGCGTCAACCCGGGCTTCGGCGGGCAGAAGTTCATTCCCGGCACGCTCGACAAGTTGCGCGAAGCGCGGGCCTTGATCGATGCGTCCGGTCGCGACATCCGCCTGGAAATCGATGGCGGCGTGAACGTGAACAACATTCGTGAAATCGCTGCGGCGGGTGCCGACACCTTTGTCGCCGGCTCGGCGATCTTCAATGCCCCGAACTACCAGGAAGTGATCGAGAAGATGCGCTCCGAACTGGCGCTGGCTCGCCCATGAGTGGTTTCGAGCAGCTGTTCCCGGGAAGTCTGCCAAGGCTGGTGATGTTCGATCTGGATGGCACTTTGATCGACTCGGTTCCTGACCTCGCGGCGGCTGTGGATAACATGCTGCTCAAGCTCGGCCGTGCACCCGCCGGTATCGAATCGGTTCGCGAGTGGGTCGGCAATGGTGCGCCGGTGCTGGTTCGCCGCGCGCTGGCCGGTGGTCTCGACCATTCGGCGGTCGATGACACCGAGGCCGAAAGAGCGTTGGAGATTTTCATGCAGGCGTATGGCGAAAGCCATGAGCTGACCGTGGTCTATCCCGGCGTGCGCGACACCCTGAAATGGCTGCACAAGCAGGGTGTCGAGATGGCGCTGATCACCAACAAGCCGGAGCGCTTCGTCGCACCGTTGCTGGATCAGATGAAGATCGGCCGGTATTTCCGCCTGATCATCGGTGGCGATACCCTGCCACAGAAAAAACCGGACCCGGCCGCGCTGTTTTTCGTGATGAAGATGACCAACATCCCGGCCTCGCAATCCTTGTTCGTCGGCGATTCGCGTAGCGATGTGCTGGCGGCGAAAGCGGCGGGGGTCAAGTGCGTGGCATTGAGTTACGGCTACAACCATGGCCGGCCGATTGCTGAAGAGTCGCCGACGCTGGTTATCGATGATCTGCGCAAACTAATTCCCGGTTGCCTGGATCCGGCCGCTGAGATAACGTTGCCCGACGCTGTCCAACACCCTTCTGGAAACGCCATCGTGGTGGTCACTCGCAAACTCTGGATGAAAGTCATCAAGGCCCTGGCCCGCTGGCGTTGGCGCGCCTGACTTGTTCCTGGCCGGTTACCCCGGCGCGTTTGCATACCTGACTGTCAGACCCTCAAGCCACGAGGCACATCATGATCCGCGAAGAATTCCTGCGTTTGGCCGCTGCCGGCTACAACCGCATCCCGCTTGCCTGCGAAACCCTGGCCGACTTCGACACGCCGCTGTCGATCTACCTGAAACTGGCTGACGAACCCAACTCTTACCTGCTGGAATCGGTACAGGGCGGCGAGAAATGGGGCCGCTACTCGATCATCGGCCTGCCGTGCCGTACCGTGCTGCGGGTTCATGATCATCACGTCAGCGTGACCGTCGACGGCGTTGAAACCGAAAGCCATGACGTCGAAGATCCGCTGGCCTTCGTCGAAGCCTTCAAGTCCCGCTACAACGTGCCGACCATCGCCGGCCTGCCACGTTTCAACGGTGGCCTGGTGGGTTATTTCGGCTACGACTGCGTGCGCTATGTGGAAAAGCGTCTGGGTAAATGCCCGAATCCGGACCCACTGGGCGTGCCGGACATTCTGCTGATGGTCTCCGACGCGGTGGTGGTGTTCGACAACCTCGCCGGCAAGATGCATGCGATCGTCCTGGCCGATCCGGCGCAGGAAGATGCTTTCGAACAAGGTCGTGCGCGTCTGGAAGAGCTGCTGGAGAAGCTTCGTCAGCCGATCACTCCGCGTCGTGGGCTGGATTTCAGCAAGCAGCAATCGGCTGACCCGGTGTTTCGCTCAAGCTTCACACAGGACGATTACGAAAAAGCCGTCGACACCATCAAGGAATACATCCTGGCCGGTGACTGCATGCAAGTGGTGCCGTCCCAGCGCATGTCGATCGACTTCAAGGCTGCCCCGATCGATCTGTACCGCGCGCTGCGCTGCTTCAACCCGACGCCTTACATGTACTTCTTCAACTTCGGCGACTTCCACGTCGTTGGCAGTTCGCCGGAAGTGCTGGTGCGGGTCGAAGACAATCTGATCACTGTGCGTCCGATTGCCGGTACCCGTCCGCGTGGTGCCAACGAAGAGGCTGATCTGGAGCTGGAAAAAGACCTGCTGTCGGACGCCAAGGAAATCGCCGAGCACCTGATGCTGATTGATCTGGGCCGTAACGATACCGGTCGCGTGTCGGAGGTCGGTTCGGTGAAACTCACCGAGAAGATGGTCATCGAGCGCTATTCCAATGTGATGCACATCGTGTCCAACGTCACTGGCCAGTTGAAGGCCGGCCTGACGGCAATGGACGCATTGCGGGCGATTCTGCCGGCGGGTACGTTATCCGGCGCGCCGAAAATTCGCGCAATGGAAATCATCGACGAACTGGAACCGGTCAAACGCGGTGTTTACGGCGGTGCCGTCGGCTACTTCGCCTGGAACGGCAACATGGACACTGCCATTGCGATCCGCACGGCGGTGATCAAGAACGGCGAACTGCATGTGCAGGCCGGTGGCGGCATCGTCGCCGACTCGGTGCCGGCGCTGGAATGGGAAGAAACCCTGAACAAGCGTCGCGCGATGTTCCGTGCGGTTGCCCTGGCTGAACAAACCCCGCAGTAACTAGTCCTGTGGGAGCGAGCAGGCTCGCTCCCACAGGTCAATGTTGCTCGTCAAAAATCCAGACTGACGCCGACAGTAATCCCCTGCTGGGTAAAGTCGTCGTCCTTGCGCAACGTATAGCCGCCACGCAACGCCAGATCGGCGGTCAACTTGTGGCTGACTCCCAGACTCACACGATTCAAGTGGCTTTGTGGCGTGTAGCCATCAAGCTTGAAGTCGAGAGTTGGCAGGCTATTGAGAGCGATATTCACCTTCTGTACATCGTCCTCATACTCGCGCTCATGGGCATATTCGCCGAACACTTGAGTCTGCGGGGTGATTTGGTATTTACCCTGCAGCCCGGCGCCGAGACGTTTTGAATCACGTTTCTGGTCATCAAAGGTCAATGCCGTGGAGCGGTTGTCATTTTCCGAGTAGCGGTCGACTTCCACTTTCGCGTAATCGGCGCTGATGAACGGTGACAGGTGCCACTCACTGCCCGGCTGCGCAATGTCGTAGCCAATACGTGTGCTGAACGCCCAGAGGAAGCCATCGGTGTCGCCTTTTTCCGCACCTTCACTCGCACCCAGGTCGAATTTGCGCTTCAGGTTGTCGTAGTCCAGTTTGCCGCCGGTCAATGCTGCGTCTGCCCACCAACGGTTTTGCTGGAACTGGGCGAATACGGTGGCCAGGTAACTGTTGAGTTTGTAGTCGGAGCCGTTACTGCCGGCCTCCAGATTCTGACGATAGAAGCCCGCCGCCACGCCCACACGCCAGGCTTCATTGAGGCGATAGCTGCCGCCAATGTTCAGGTTGTAACCGCTGCCGTCAGCGCTGGCGCCGCTGATCTGGCTGTCGACATCGAGATGCTGGCCGCCACCGGCGACGATGGCGCGCCATTGGCCGACGGCTTGCCAGTTCTCCCAGTCCGATTGCCATTGGCTGCGCAATTCATCCTGATGTGCACGCAAGGTGGCGTGGGCCATTTCCGGTAACAGCGTCAGTTCCCAAGGCGCAGCGAGCAAGGAGTATGCGTAATCGGACACCAGCTTTTGCCCGGCTTCGGTCGGATGTACCCCATCGTTGTAAATCAACTTGCTCGGATCCGGGGTGGCGCTGTTGATGCCATAAGTAGCGTTTTCGGTGCAGCTGTCACCACTGAAACAAGTGGCAGTCAGATTCTGGCCGGTAGCAAAGCCGAATCGCGCCGGATCGGCGAAGGTTTCCTGCAACAGCAGTGGAATGTTCAACGGGATGATTTCGGCATCGATCCCCGCCAGTCGAGTGACCAGCTGCCGGTTGAAGGCCGCGCTCAGCTGTGACGTGGGCGTCTGCAGAGGCGTGCCGTTGATAGCGGGTGTCAAACCCAGGTCGGGCAGCAGCCAGACCATGATGTATCGGGCGCCGGCGGTTTGCAGAACCTGAGCACTGTTTGCCAGTCGGTCCGCAGCGGCGTTTGCTTGAGCGGCACTTTGAACTCGGCCTTGAAGAAAGTCATTACCACCCCCGGAGAGGTAATACAGCGCGTTCGGATCTGCGAGGAAGTTATTGGTCGGCAGATAGCCTGCACGGGTGCGTTCACCGGTGGCGGATGCGGTGGTGATCGAGTCGAGGATCTGGTCGGTGCGATAACCACCAACGGCCCAGTTATTGCCATCAGGCAAACCCTGGGAAGCACGCGCGGCCGAAGTTGAAGCGGCGGTCTGGTCCGGTGAAAAACCGAGTCTTGCACCCAGCAGTTGGGTGGAGTTTGCGGAGTAAACTTCGCCACTGCCGTCCTGATAAGTCGGTCCGGTACGGTTGGTGAAGCGCAGGGTAGAGCCGGGAGGGCCACCGGCGTCGGTAAACTGCCCTGCATCGTTGAGGCTGTCGCCGAAGACGATAAAATTCGAATAGGGGTTGGGCGCCGCAATTGCTTGAGTGCAGGCCATGGCAAGCAAGCAGCCGGCAAGCGGTGCATAGAGCGTCTGTCTGATCATGAGCAAGTCCGTTTGTTTATAGTTTTAATGAGCGAAACGACAGTGGCAAAAACTATAGAGCCAGATGCCATTCGGCGCGAACCCGCCGAATGTTACATAAGGTTCGATCGCCCCATATTGCGCGCTCTGCCCAGCTAAGTTACTGTGCCAAGACGTATAAATGAGACCTTCCCCGTGTTGATCGTCAGCAAACTACTGGATCAAGTCATCAAGGCACACGCCCGCTGGCGTTGGCGCGCCTGAATCCTTCTGCCGGCCCTGCCGGATCTTTACCGCTTTGCCTTCTTTGCCCGTAAGACACACCGCTTTGCTGCGCGATTTCAGCGACCGACAAAGTGCAGGACGCTGCGGGTCAATCATTCGAAGGCTGTATTAAAGTCAGTGAATTCAAGAGGTTCTTAACGCCATGTTGCTGATGATCGATAACTACGACTCTTTTACCTACAACGTTGTGCAGTACCTTGGTGAGCTCGGCTCCCAGGTCAAAGTCGTGCGCAACGATGAACTCACCATTGCCGAAATCGAAGCCCTCAACCCTGAGCGCATCGTTGTGTCTCCTGGCCCTTGCACCCCGACCGAAGCCGGCGTCTCGATTGACGTGATCAAACACTTTGGCGGCAAACTGCCGATTCTTGGTGTCTGCCTCGGCCACCAGTCCATCGGCCAGGCCTTTGGCGGTGATGTGGTCCGTGCCCGTCAGGTCATGCACGGCAAGACCAGCCCGGTGTTCCACGAGGACAAGGGCGTGTTCGCAGGCCTGAACAATCCGCTGACGGTTACCCGCTATCATTCATTGATCGTCAAGCGCGAAACCCTGCCCGACTGCCTTGAACTGACCGCCTGGACTCAGCACGAAGACGGTTCGGTCGACGAGATCATGGGCCTGCGCCATAAAACCCTGAACATCGAGGGGGTGCAATTTCACCCCGAGTCGATCCTCACCGAACAAGGCCACGAACTGTTCGCCAACTTCCTCAAACAAACCGGCGGCACGCGCTAAGGACTTTTCATGAATATCAAAACAGCCCTGAGCCGTATCGTCGACCAGCTCGATCTCACCACTGATGAAATGCGCGATGTGATGCGCGAAATCATGACCGGGCAATGCACGGACGCGCAAATCGGTGCGTTCATGATGGCCATGCGCATGAAGAGCGAAAGCATCGATGAGATCGTCGGCGCCGTGTCGGTGATGCGCGAGCTGGCAGACAAGGTCGAACTCAAGACCCTCGACGGCGTGGTGGATGTAGTCGGCACCGGTGGTGATGGTGCCAACATTTTCAACGTTTCCACCGCGTCTTCCTTTGTCGTGGCAGCAGCAGGATGCACCGTGGCCAAGCACGGTAACCGTGCGGTGTCGGGCAAGAGCGGCAGTGCCGATTTGCTTGAGGCGGCCGGGATCTACCTCAACCTGACGCCTGTTCAGGTGGCGCGTTGCATCGACAATGTCGGCATCGGTTTCATGTTTGCCCAGACCCATCACAAAGCCATGAAGTACGCTGCCGCCCCGCGCCGCGATCTCGGCTTGCGAACCCTGTTCAACATGCTCGGCCCGCTTACGAATCCGGCTGGCGTGAAACATCAGGTGGTCGGCGTGTTCAATCAGGCGTTGTGCCGGCCATTGGCCGAAGTCCTGCAACGTCTGGGCAGCAAGCATGTGCTGGTGGTGCATTCGAAAGACGGACTGGACGAATTCAGCCTGGCGGCACCAACCTTTGTCGCCGAACTCAAGAATGATCAGATCACCGAGTACTGGGTCGAACCAGAAGATCTGGGCATGAAGAGCCAGAGCCTGCATGGTCTGTCGGTGGATGGCCCGGAGGCCTCGCTGGCGCTGATCCGTGATGCGCTGGGCAAGCGTAAAACCGAGAACGGCCAGAAAGCCGCCGAAATGATTGTGCTCAATGCCGGGGCGGCGCTGTATGCCGCTGACCTGGCCAGTAGTTTGAAACAAGGCGTGGAGCTTGCGCACGACGCCCTGCACACCGGTCTGGCTCGGGAAAAACTCGAAGAACTGGGTGCCTTTACCGCGGTATTCAAAGTGGAGAATGAGGGATGAGTGTACCGACGGTTCTGGAAAACATTCTGGCGCGCAAGGTCGAGGAAGTTGCCGAGCGTAGCGCTCGTGTAAGCCTCGCCGAGCTGGAACGTCTGGCTAAGGCGGCCGATGCACCCCGTGGTTTTGCCCAGGCGTTACTGGCTCAGGCCAAGCTGAAACAGCCGGCAGTCATTGCCGAGATCAAGAAAGCCTCGCCGAGCAAAGGCGTGATCCGCGAGAACTTCGTTCCCGCCGACATCGCCAAAAGCTACGAGAAGGGCGGTGCGACCTGTCTGTCCGTACTGACCGATATCGATTACTTCCAGGGCGCCGACGCGTACCTGCAGCAGGCCCGCGCGGCATGCAATCTGCCGGTAATCCGCAAGGACTTCATGATCGATCCCTACCAGATCGTCGAAGCCCGTGCCTTGGGCGCCGACTGCGTGCTGTTGATCGTCTCCGCTCTAGATGACGTGAAAATGGCCGAGCTGGCGTCGGTAGCAAAAAGCGTCGGCCTCGATGTGCTGGTGGAAGTCCACGATGGCGACGAACTGGAGCGGGCCTTGAAGACCCTCGACACGCCATTGGTTGGCGTGAACAACCGCAACCTGCACACCTTCGAGGTCAGCCTGGAAACCACTCTGGATCTGTTGCCGCGTATCCCGCGCGACCGCCTGGTGATCACCGAAAGCGGCATCCTCAATCGCGCCGATGTCGAATTGATGGAAATCAGCGACGTTTACGCGTTTCTGGTGGGCGAAGCCTTCATGCGTGCCGAGAGCCCGGGTACTGAATTGCAGCGATTGTTCTTCCCTGAGCGTGGCATTCCTGTCAGCGGTTCGACCCTCGACTGATTGCTCATCGACCGAGTCGACCCTTTCGCGAGCAAGCCTGCTCCCACATTAGATCTCTGGTATCAGCAGATCCCTTGTGGGAACGAGCCTGCTCGCGAAGGCGGCATAAGATGCACCACAGGCTTCAAGTCCTACGGAAAACCTTATGACCTCACCTCTCTCCCTGACCATCGAAACCGGCCTTCAAGCCGAACAGGATCTGTTGGCATCGGTCTGTGCCGGCGACGCGGAATTCGGCCTGCTGTTCTGGCAACCGAGTGATCGGGCGCTGGTCATGCCCCGCCGCTTGAATCGCTTGCCGGGTTTCGAGGCAGCATGCGAAGTCTCGGCAACGGCAGGCTGGCCAGTGCTGCTACGCGAAACCGGCGGCGAGCCGGTGCCACAATCGGCCTCGACCCTCAATATCGCACTGGTTTACGCGCCACCGCGCAGCGAAGGCGACCTTAACCGCATCGAATCCGGTTACCGACGCCTGTGCGATCCGATCTGTCATTTGCTGGATGAGCTGGGTGGCACTTCATCCCTTGGCGAAATCGACGGCGCGTTTTGCGACGGACGCTTCAACGTCAATCTGGACGGGCGCAAGATGGTCGGCACCGCCCAGCGCTGGCGGCAGAGTCAAGGCGGTCAGCGTCCGGTCGGGCTGGTACATGGTGCAATGCTGCTGGATAACGAGCGCGAATCGATGGTTGCGGCGGTCAATCGCTTCAACAAGGCTTGCGGTCTGGAGCAACGGGTGCGTGCCGAGAGTCATATCGCCCTGCATGAGAAGTTCACGCCACCAGGTGCGCTGGCACGTCTCGACGAGCTCTACCGGCAAATGCTGGTGCAGATGTTCGGCGCTTGAATGTCCGGATTTAGCGCGTACCGAAGACCACCATGGTCTTGCCTTTGACGTCCACCAGGTTGCGTTCCTCCAGATCCTTGAGTACGCGACCGACCATCTCCCGCGAACAACCGACAATCCTCCCGATTTCCTGACGGGTCACCTTGATCTGCATGCCGTCGGGGTGAGTCATCGCATCCGGTTGCTTGCACAGTTCCAGTAGGCAGCGAGCAACACGACCGGTTACGTCGAAAAACGCCAGGTCACCCACCTTGCGAGTGGTATTACGCAGGCGTTGTGCGATTTGTCCGCTAAGCACGTAAAGAATGTCTGGATCCTGCTGCGACAATTCACGGAATTTCGCATAACTGATTTCCGCAACTTCGCATTCGACCTTGGCGCGCACCCAGGCGCTGCGTTCCTGTTCCTGGCCTGCTTGTTCAAACAGGCCCAGTTCGCCAAAAAAGTCCCCGGCGTTCAGGTAGGCGATGATCATTTCTCGACCATCGTCATCCTCGATCAGAATCGTGACCGAACCTTTAATGATGAAGAACAGCGTTTCCGAGCGGTCGCCGGCACAGATGATGTTGCTCTTGGCCAGATAACGACGGCGCTGGCAATGCATCAACAGCTTGTCGAGGTTCTTGATCTTGGGTGTGGGGGCAATAGCAACCATGGTTGTATCCCGAAATGACTGCACGGATATGTTGGTTTTTTTAGGAATTACGGAAACAGTTGCGAAGATGGCTATGCGCCAGCGATTTGGCGTCAGCTTAACAGACACTTCCTGCAATATTCGAGAATTTACCTACAAGGCAGATGGTTATGTCCTAGGAAGGCGAACGCGGTCAATCACGGGGCCTGTGCTAAGCTGGCGACCCTTTTTTAGACAGTGGAGTCTTGGCGATGAAGGCACGCATCCAATGGGCTGGCGAAGCCATGTTCCTCGGCGAATCCGGCAGCGGTCATGTCGTGGTCATGGACGGTCCGCCCGATGCCGGCGGTCGTAACCTGGGTGTCCGGCCGATGGAAATGCTCCTGCTGGGTGTTGGCGGTTGCAGCAATTTCGACGTGGTCAGCATCCTCAAGAAATCCCGCCAGGCGGTCGAGAGCTGCGAAGCCTTCCTCGAAGCCGAGCGCGCAACCGAAGATCCGAAAGTATTCACCAAAATCCACATGCACTTCGTGGTCAAGGGCCGCGGGCTGAAAGAGGCCCAGGTCAAGCGCGCCATTGAGCTGTCCGCCGAGAAGTATTGCTCGGCGTCGATCATGCTGGGCGCTGCCGGTGTCGAGATCACTCACGACTACGAAATCATCGAGCTTGGCTGAATCGACATTCAACTATCATAAAGTCTGTGCAGACTCTGGCGATCCCCTGCTGACGTCTGCATAATGCGCCACTTTTTTCAGGGTAGTGGCCTGTCAGCCGACAGGCCGCACACCCGAACAGACAACCAAAATCGCCATCGCGAAGAGGTGTTAACCGTCCTACGCAGGTGCGTCGTTCGCATCTGACGGGCATGCTTGATCACGCGGCCGGGCCGCAATACATAGAGAGTTTTTAACGGTGAAAAGCAAACTCAAGCTCCACGGGTTCAATAACCTGACAAAGACCTTGAGCTTCAACATCTATGACATCTGCTACGCGGAAACCCCGCAAGACCAACAGGCTTACGTCGAGTACATCAATAAAGAGTACAACGCCAAGCGCCTGACGCAGATCCTCACAGAAGTTGTCGATATCATTGGTGCCAACATCCTGAACATCGCCAGTCAGGATTACGAACCGCAGGGCGCCAGCGTCACGATTCTGATCTCTGAAGAGCCGGTGACCCCGACCGACAGTCAGATCGAAGAATCCCCGGGTCCATTGCCCGAGATCATCCTGGCCCACCTCGACAAGAGCCATATCACGGTGCACACCTACCCGGAAATCCATCCGGATGACGGTATTGCCACTTTCCGTGTGGATATCGACGTGTCGACGTGCGGGGTCATTTCACCGCTCAAAGCGCTCAACTTCCTGATTCACCAGTTCGATTCGGACATCGTGACCGTGGATTATCGTGTGCGCGGCTTTACCCGTGACGTTGAAGGCAAGAAGCACTTCATCGACCACGAGATCAACTCGATTCAGAACTACCTCTCCGAAGACACCCGCGACGCGTACCAGATGACCGACGTGAACGTGTACCAGGAAAACCTGTTCCACACCAAAATGCTGCTGAAGAACTTCGAACTGGATAACTACCTGTTCGGCGACGCCACCAGCAACCTGTCACCTGAGCAACGTACCCAGGTGACCGAGCGTGTGAAACACGAAATGCTCGAAATCTTCTACGCGCGCAATATGCCGAACTAAGATCTTCGAACACAAAAAAGGCGACTACCTGACGGCAGTCGCCTTTTTCATGTCTTTAATAAAAACTGTGGGAGCGGGCTTACCCGCGATGACGGCCGCACTGCCCCTACAATGCTCAGATCCGATAAGTGCTCTTGGTCATCACCTTCGCCATCAAGCTCATCCCGAACTTCACCGGTGCAGGAAAGCGGAAACCGCCGGCCTCGAGTGCACTTTCGGCATGCTGCTCTTCATCAATGCGCATCTGCTCAAGAATCGCCCGGGACTTTTCATCCTCCGCCGGCAGCTGCTCAAGGTGTTCGTTCAGGTGTTTGCACACCTGATCTTCCGTCGCCGCGACGAACCCCAGGCTGACTTTGTCGCTGATCAGCCCCGCGACCGCGCCAATCCCGAACGACATGCCGTAGAACAGCGGATTGAGAATGCTGGTGTGGCTGCCCAACTGCTTGATGCGTTGCTCGCACCAGACCAAATGGTCGATTTCTTCTTCGGCGGCATGTTCCATGGCTTCACGCACTTGCGGCAGCTTGGCGGTCAAGGCTTGCCCCTGGTACAGCGCCTGGGCGCAGACTTCACCGGTATGGTTGATGCGCATCAGGCCGGCAACGTGCCGGGTGTCTTCGTCGCTCAGTTTTGCATCCGGCTGCACGATGGCGGGCGATGGGCGGTACGGCTGGCCACTGAAGGGCAACAAGGTACGCATCGCGGCATCGGCTTGCAGCAGAAGGCGGTCAATCGGCGAGTAGTGACGTTGGGTAGTCATGCTGACCTCCGGAGGAATCTCGGCGGCCAGTTTAACCCAATCGGCCGGGGAAGGTTTGCGCTGGGTCATTGTGCTGCAGTTGCCATGACAATGCTGTGATGCATTTGTGGGGGCGGCGGTGCGCCGCTCCCACAAGGTTTGTTGCAATCAGCCCGGCGGCCAGTGCATCTGGCGCTGTCCCAGCACGTGCATATGGATGTGATAGACGGTCTGTCCACCTTCATCATTGCAGTTCATGACGACGCGGAAGCCTTTTTCGCAACCCAGCTCCAGGGCAAGTCGCTGGGCGGTGAATAGAATATGCCCGGCCAGTGCCTTGTCGTCCTCGGTCAGGTCATTCAATGTGCGTACGGGCTTTTTCGGAACCACCAGAAAATGCACCGGTGCCTGCGGGGCGATGTCGTGGAAGGCCAGTACCTGGTCGTCCTCGTAAATGATCTTCGCCGGGATTTCCCGGTTGATGATCTTGGTGAACAGAGTATCCACAGCTGTTTCTCCGTTGTTTGAGCTGGCCTGAGTGTACCCATGGGGAATGCACCAGCCCAGTGTTTTACCGTAGGACAGATCAGCGCGGGCAGTAAGCCTTGTTGACCATGCCGGTGATTGTCCGGATCAGCCATCGCGAGCCGAACCGGGGCAGGGCGGCAAACCAGCGGTTGCGTCGACCAGGAATAATGATTGCGCGATTTTTCTCCAGGGCTCGAACGGTATAGAGCGCGACTTCCTCGGGGCTCATCAGCAGCTTGCTGTCGGCCAACTTGTCCGCGTTCAACTGCGCGGTGCGGAAAAACGCCGTGCGAGTCGGGCCGGGGCAGAGCACCGAGACCTTGACCGCACATTTTTTCAGCTCGACGCGCAGTCCTTCGGAAAAGTGCAGCACATACGCCTTGCTCGCGTAATAAGTGCTCATCCACGGGCCGGGATGAAAGGCTGCGACCGAGGCGACGTTCAGGATCTGCCCGCCGCCCTGCAGCGCCATGCTGTTGCCGATGGCATGGCACAGGCGAGTGAGCGCCAGAATGTTTACTTCAATCAGATCCTGCTCGGTCATCCAGTCCTGAGCCAGAAACGGTCCGCAGGTGCCAATACCGGCGCAGTTGACCAGCAGGTCGATCTGCCGGTCACCTTCCTCGAGCTCCAGCAAAAAACCGGACAGCCGCAACGGCTCACCCAGGTCGCAGGCACGGAACAACACTTCCACGCCAAACCGTTGAGTCAGTTCGATCGCAATACATTCCAGCTGATCACGCTGTCGGGCCACCAGAATCAGACTGCGGCCGCGCCGGGCCAGCGCTTCGGCCAGGGCCAGGCCGATGCCGCTGGATGCGCCAGTGATCAGTGCGTAACGGGTCATGCAGTTCTCCATCGCAACAGCTCCGCGCCGCGACGCAGGTGTCACGAGCAGGGAGCGCTGTTCATTCTTGCGCAGAGTCTACAGCGGGCTGGGCTGCTTCGGCTGCATCGTCCGTTGAAATTGCGGGCGTTTCGGTCTCAACATCGATTTCATCGGTGATCACCGAGCCACTTTCGTAGCTGCTTTCCAGGCTGCTTTCGTATTCCTGCTGGATGGCGGAGATACCACCGAGCATGGCGCCGACGAAAAACAGACCGATGAATACAATCCACAATGAACACAGCACTTTCACCGCGGTGCTGTTGGGTGGGGGAGGCGGGCCATAACGGTTGGCTCCAGTGTTGCCTGGCACGACCATGATCACCAGCGGGAAGAAGCTGCCCACGAAAGGTACGAGGTTCAACAACCAAAGCCAGCCTGACCAGCCGATATCGTGCAGGCGCTGAACGCTGAACAGAATGCTGACAATCACAAACGCGAGGAACAGGAAAAACGCAAAGATGCCGCCGATGATCAGGCCTGTAGTGGAGTCGCCACTGACCAGTCCGAGGCCGATGAGTGCGAACACGCCCACGATGGGCAAGGTCACCAGGCTAAGGACCATGGTCCAGGCCAGAAACCGCAGGCGGCCTATCCGCCCTTCGACGCTGAACGGCTTGAGTGTGGCGAATTCGGGAAGGCTGTCGCCGACGTTGGCCCGGGGCGGCGCATAGGGGGAATCGGGTTCCTGTGTGGTATCGACGTGTTCGTGAACGTCCGACAGATTCAACTCGATCGGCGTCTCGGTTTCTATCCGGGCGTCGATGCCGGTTTTGCTCAGCGCCTGTAGATAAGTCTGTGCGTCACTGTGAGACAAATCGCGCTTGAGTGCGACGGCGCGACCACTGAACAGGCGCTCGATAGCGCTGACATCACTCTTGAACAGACCGGCCAGGTTGAGCTTGGCCGTGGTGATTTCGACACCGGGCTGTAGAGCACCGTCGAAAACGATCTTGTAGCGGGGTTCACTCATGGCCGAGGCATCCTTGTCGCGCGTGTTGAAGCAGTGAGTGTAAGACCAGCCTGGCGTCGCTGGTCCGGATTTCTTTCAGCGCGGCCAGCGCTTGGGTAGTTGCGCTGCGTGTTCCAGTGCCTTGCGGTACTCGGCGTCGAGACGCGTCACCAGTTGATCGACGCTTGGCAGGTCATCAATTTCACCGACACCCTGGCCCGCCGACCAAACGGTTTTCCAGGCCTTGGCTTCGTCGCTCAACGGCTTGAGCTTCGAGCCGAAATTGACTTCGCCCTTGTTTTGCAGCGCGGCCATGTCGAAACCGGCAGCCTCCAGGCTCTGGCGCATGAAACTCGCTGGTACGCCCGACACTGCGGGAGTATGGATGATGTCTGCGGCCCTGGAAGTCAGCAGCATCTCTTTGTAGGCCTCAGGCGCATGACTTTCGGTGGTACCGATAAATCGCGTGCCGAAGTAGGCGAGGTCCGCACCTAGTAGTTGCGCGGCGAGAATTTCGTGACCGTGGTTTAGGCAGCCAGCCAACAGCAACGTCTTGTCGAAGAACTGGCGGATCTCGGCGATCAGCGAAAACGGACTCCAGGTCCCGGCATGCCCCCCGGCACCCGCAGCGACAGCGATCAAGCCATCCACGCCGGCCCCGGCCGCTTTCTCCGCATGGCGTCGCGTCGTCACATCATGAAATACCAGGCCACCATAGCTGTGTACTGCATCAACCACCTCTTTCACGGCTCCGAGGCTGGTGATCACGATCGGCACTTTGTGCTCGATGCAGATTTCCAGGTCCGCCTGCAGTCGTGGGTTGCTGTTGTGGACGATCAGGTTGACCGCATACGGCGCGGGGTTTTCCAGCGTTGCCAGCCCGGCTTCGATTTCCTCCAGCCAAGCCTTGAAACCGCTACTCTCGCGCTGGTTCAGTGCTGGAAAGCTGCCAACCACGCCATTGCGGCAGCAGGCGAGTACCAGGTGCGGATTGGAAATCAGGAACATTGGCGCTGCAACCACGGGCAGACGCAAACGTTGTTCGAGCAGAGCGGGCAGTGCCATTGGAAGTACCCCGGTGAGTTATACCTGTTGGATTTAGAACGGCCGAACGACGACCAGAATTACGACTGCCAGCAATATCAGAACAGGCACTTCATTGAACCAGCGATAAAAGACATGGCTGCGGGTGTTTTCGCCACGGGCAAAACGCTTTACCTGGGCGCCGCACATGTGGTGATAGCCGATCAGCAACACCACGAGGGTCAGCTTGGCGTGCATCCAGCCTCCCTGACTGAAATAAGCGCCCGGATTAAGACTGATCAGCCAGCCACCGAAAATCAGTGTAGCGATCATCGCCGGACCCATGATGCCGCGATACAGCTTGCGCTCCATGATGCTGAAGCGTTCCTTGCTGACGGTATCTTCGCTTTGAGCGTGGTAAACGAACAGGCGCGGCAGATAAAACAGGCCGGCAAACCAGCACACGACGCTGATGATGTGAAAAGCTTTGAGCCATAGATAAAGCATTTTTAGTTGTTCCCAGGTTCACGGTAGCCCGGATAGTAGAGGCTTGACGCTCCGCACGTCACCTTGCAGGTTGTCGCAGGCGCGCGCGGCCCCTATTATCGACGGCTTTCCAGTGGGTTCGTTGAGGGCAGGTTTATGGTCAAGGTCGGTATCGTCGGCGGCACGGGTTACACCGGTGTCGAACTGCTGCGTCTGTTGGCGCAGCATCCGCAAGCAGAAGTGGTTGTCATCACTTCCCGATCCGAGGCCGGCCTGGCCGTGGCCGATATGTACCCGAACCTGCGAGGCCATTACGACGGCCTGGCGTTCAGCGTTCCGGACATCAAGACTTTGGGTGCCTGCGACGTGGTGTTCTTCGCAACGCCTCACGGTGTTGCACACGCCTTGGCAGGTGAGTTGCTGGCGGCCGGGACCAAGGTCATTGACCTGTCTGCGGACTTCCGTCTGCAAGATGCCGATGAGTGGGCCAAATGGTACGGCCAGCCGCATGGCGCGCCTGAACTGTTGGAGGAGGCGGTCTATGGGCTGCCGGAAGTCAATCGCGAGCAGATCAAACAGGCACGCCTGATCGCTGTGCCGGGTTGCTATCCGACCGCTACGCAGCTGGGCTTCCTGCCACTGCTTGAAGCGGGGTTGGCCGATGCCTCGCGCCTGATCGCCGACTGCAAATCCGGCGTCAGTGGTGCTGGTCGTGGCGCAGCTGTAGGTTCGTTGTACTCAGAGACGTCGGAAAGCATGAAGGCCTACGCCGTCAAAGGGCACCGTCATTTGCCGGAAATCCGCCAGGGTCTGCGTCGTGCGGCGGGCAAGGACGTTGGCCTGACCTTCGTTCCACACCTGACGCCGATGATCCGTGGCATTCACTCGACGCTTTACGCCACCGTGGTGGATCGCTCGGTAGATCTGCAGGCGTTGTTCGAAAAACGTTATGCCAACGAGCCGTTCGTCGATGTCATGCCGGCCGGCAGCCATCCGGAGACCCGCAGCGTGCGCGGCGCCAACGTTTGCCGTATCGCGGTGCATCGTCCACAGGACGGTGATCTGGTGGTGGTGTTGTCGGTGATCGATAACCTGGTCAAAGGTGCATCGGGCCAGGCGGTTCAGAACATGAACATCCTGTTCGGGCTGGATGAGCGTCTGGGTCTTTCCCACGCGGGCATGTTGCCGTAAGGCTTTACCACTTAAAGTGAAAAGGCCCGTTGAACGGGCCTTTTTGCATTCCGGGCTGACGATTGAGATGGTTGATATACCATAACAATAGTTGACCGATTTTCTAGGACAAGCGGATAATGCGCGTCATCACGCATTATGGCGGCGTAACGCCGGGAGATAGTCAGCATGAGCGTCGAATCCTTCACCCCCACGGCTTTGCAATTCACACACGGTGCCGCGCACAAGGTGAAGAGCCTGGTCGATGAAGAGGGGAATGATCGCTTGAAGCTGCGCGTATTCGTTACGGGCGGCGGTTGTTCAGGTTTTCAGTATGGCTTCACCTTCGATGAAGAAGTGGCCGATGACGACACCATCGTCGAGCGCGAAGGCGTGAGTCTGGTTGTCGATCCGATGAGCTTCCAGTACCTGGCAGGTGCCGAGGTGGATTACCAGGAAGGTCTGGAAGGTTCGCGTTTCGTCATCAAGAACCCGAACGCGACCACTACCTGTGGCTGTGGCTCTTCGTTCTCGATCTGATCAGTGCGCCCGTAACATCAAGACGCCGCATGGCCTCACGGCCCTGCGGCGTTTTGCTGTCTGGCGCTTATGCGGGGTAGATAGCGCCCAATACGCGCAAGCCTCGGGCGCCAGTGACGCTCGGGCGATTGGCTGCGATGCCCTCGAGGCAGCAGTGGGCCAGCCAGGCAAAGGCCATGGCTTCGACCCAGTCAGGATCTACGCCGTATGTGGATGTGCTGCTGACTTTTGTCTTCGGTAGCAGGCCGGCGAGGCGATTCATCAGTGTAGTGTTATGCGCGCCGCCGCCGCAGACCAGCAGCTCCTGCGTATCCGATTGGGCGCTTTGCAGTGACTCGACGATGGTCAGTGCGGTGAGCTCTAGCAGCGTTGCCTGCACATTTTCTGCGGCGAAAGTTGGCAGCGGTGCCAGGTGTTGCATCAACCACGGCAGGTTGAACACTTCACGACCGGTACTTTTCGGGCCTTTGGTCACGAAAAACGAATCGCTGAGCAACGCCCTCAGCAGTACCGGTTCAACCTTGCCACTGGCGGCCCACTGGCCATCGCGGTCAAAGTTGGCGCCGCGTTGCTGGTGTATCCACGCATCCAGCAGCACATTCCCTGGACCGCAGTCGAAGCCGGCGACGGGTTTGCCAGGCTCTATGAGGCTGAGGTTGCTGAAGCCGCCGACGTTCAGTACGGCGCGGTTGCCGAAACGCTCTTCGAACAAGGCTTCATGAAAGGCAGGAACCAGCGGCGCGCCTTGTCCGCCTGCCGCAACGTCGCGACTGCGGAAGTCGCCGACGACGGTGATACCTGTCAGTTCGGTCAGCAGTGCCGGGTTGCCGATCTGCACCGTGAAGCCTCGTGCCGGTTCGTGGCGAATGGTCTGCCCGTGGCTGCCAATCGCGCGAATGTCGTCAGGTTTTAGGTGCTGTTGAGCAAGGAGGGTGTGAACGCCTTGTGCGGCCAGTTTTACCCAGTTCTGTTGGGCAATGGCGGAGCGGGCAATCTCGTCCGGGCCGCTGGCGCACAAGCCAAGCAGCTCGGCGCGCAGGGATTCAGGCATGGGGATGTAACGCGTGGCGATCAGTTTGATCGCCGGGGCTAGCTCGACCAGCGCAATGTCCAGGCCATCGAGGCTGGTCCCGGACATCACACCTATATAGAGCGCCATGGCTTAGCGTTTACTCGAAGCCAGTTGAGTGGCTTTCTCTTGGTCCATGCGAGCCATCAACGGCTGGCTCTGCGCGAGGAAGCGTGCGCGTTCTGCTTTGGAGATCGGATCAGCCATTGCCACTTTCTGACCCAGCGGGTCGACGTGCACGCCATTGACCTGGAACTCATAGTGCAGGTGCGGGCCGGTAGACAATCCGGTGGTGCCGATGTAGCCAATCACCTGCCCCTGTTTGACATTGCTGCCCGTCTGGACACCTTTGGCAAAGCCCTGCATGTGGCCGTACAGGGTTCGGTAGGTATTGCCATGCTGGATGATCACGGTGTTGCCGTAACCGCCACGGCGGCCGGCGAGCAATACTTTGCCATCGCCGGCGGCCTTGATTGGCGTGCCGCGCGGGGCTGCGTAGTCGACGCCTTTATGGGCGCGGATCTTGTTCAGGATCGGATGCTTGCGGCCCATGGAGAACTTCGAGCTGATGCGGGCGAAGTCTACCGGGGTGCGGATGAACGCCTTGCGCATGCTGTTGCCGTCAGCGGTGTAGTAGCTGCTGTTGCCTTGTTTATTGGTGTAACGCACGGCGGTGTAAGTCTTGCCGCGGTTGGTGAAGCGCGCGGACAGGATCGGGCCATTGCCGACGGCTTTGCCATTGACGACTTTCTGTTCGTAGATCACGTCGAACTCGTCACCCTGGCGAATGTCCTGGGCGAAGTCGACGTCATAGCCAAACACACTGGCCATGTCCATGGTCAGGCTATGGGACAGACCGGCGCGAGCGGCAGATTGCGACAGCGAGCTGTTGATCACGCCATGAACATAGGCGGAGCGCACGGTTGGCTTGGCAGTGATGCGGTTGAACGTATAGCCCTTGTCGTTCTTGGTCAGGGTGATGGTTTCGAGATCGCTGACCTTGCTGTGAAGGTTGGTCAGCTGGCCATCCGGGTTCAGTTCGAATTCGAGTTTCTGTCCGTGCTTGAGTTGGCTGAATTGCTTGGCCTGCTTGTCGCTGGCCAACACTTCATGCACCGACGTGGCCGGAAGACCAACCTTCTCGAACAGAGTGGAGAGGGTGTCGCCCTTGGCGACGATCACTTCCCTGTGGTTTGGCGCCTTCTTTTCTTCGACAACCGGTGCGGGTGCGGCTTGGGCGGTTTCCTGAGTGTCTTGCGCGCTGTTTTCAATCTGCGCGAATGGAGAAGTTGCTGGCTCATTTGTGGCCTGGACGGCCTCGACAGCGTCTTGATCTTGTGTCAGCTGTTCAGCCGGGCTTTCCAGTTCAAGACTCAGGGTCGTCTTTTTTGCTTCGACATCACTGGAAGGAAACACCAGAAGCGCCAGGCTCAGAAGGGCGGCGATGCCACTTGCTGCGAGCAGGTGGGTCTTCGGGTAAAGCGGTGGCGCTTTAGACGATTCTTTGGTCATAGGTAATTTTGACTTTGAAAAAAGATGAATTGGAAAAGATGAATGACATGATGAAGATGAAATAACTGTATAAAATATAACCAAATCATCTCTTAAGCAAGCTCGCGGACCCTCTGTCCACGGATTGGCGTCCGTGCGCCGGGCAAACCTTGTATTTGACGCGCGTTCTTGTATGGTTGGTTCCCTTTGAATCTGAGCCTTGCGGGTCTGTTATGAAGTCGGTTGAAGAGCAGCTAGCGCTGATCAAACGTGGTGCGGAAGAACTGTTGGTCGAGTCCGAGCTGATTGAAAAGCTCAAGCGCGGCCAGCCGCTGCGTATTAAGGCAGGCTTCGATCCGACTGCGCCGGATTTGCACCTGGGTCACACGGTGCTTATCAATAAGCTGCGTCAGTTCCAGGAGTTGGGTCACCAGGTGATCTTCCTAATTGGCGACTTCACCGGAATGATTGGCGATCCGAGCGGCAAGAGTGCGACGCGCCCTCCGCTGACTCGCGAGCAGGTTCTCGAGAACGCAGAGACCTACAAGACTCAGGTCTTCAAGATTCTTGATCCGGCCAAGACCGAAGTGGCATTCAACTCCACCTGGATGGATCAGATGGGGCCGGCCGATTTCATTCGCCTGACTTCGCAGTACACCGTCGCGCGTATGCTCGAGCGCGATGACTTCGACAAGCGCTACACAACCAATCAGCCCATTGCCATTCACGAGTTTCTCTATCCGCTGGTTCAGGGGTATGACTCGGTTGCCTTGCGTGCTGATGTCGAGTTGGGTGGTACCGATCAGAAGTTCAACCTGCTGATGGGGCGCGAGTTGCAGCGCGGTTATGGTCAGGAGGCTCAGTGCATTCTGACCATGCCATTGCTCGAAGGTCTGGATGGCGTGAAGAAGATGTCCAAATCCTTGGGCAACTATGTAGGTATCCAGGAAGCGCCGGGCGTGATGTATGGCAAGCTGGTTTCCATTCCTGATGCTCTGATGTGGCGTTACTTCGAGTTGCTCAGCTTCCGCTCCATGGATGAGATCAATGCTTTCCGTGCTGATGTAGAGGCGGGTGCTAATCCGCGTGATATCAAGATCAAGCTTGCTGAAGAAATTGTTGCTCGCTTCCACGGTGAGGAGGCTGCGGCCAATGCTCATCGTGCGGCCGGTAATCGTATGAAGGACGGCGAGCTGCCGGATGATTTGCCCGAGATCGAATTGACCGCCGCTGAAGATATGCCGATCGCTGCCGTTCTTAACAAGGCGGGTCTGGTAAAGAACTCTGCTGTTGCGCGGGACCTCCTTGGTTCTGGTGGTGTGCGTATAGATGGCGAGGTTGTTGATCGCTCCTTTATATACGTGCTGGGCGCGACCCATGTTTGCCAGGCAGGGAAGAAGGCATTTGCGCGTATTACGCTCAAATCCGAATAAACCTGAAATAAAGGGTTGACGGCGAATTTTAGAAGCCTATAATTCGCCCCACTTCCGGCGCAGTCGAAACGGAAAACTCCTTGGTAAACAA
>NZ_JBSVWS010000073.1:0-27570 GCF_054071155.1 Pseudomonas sp. SDO5532_S415
CCCAAAACCTTTGCGTCTGCTTCGCAGCCGAGCGGGAGCAAGCTCCCTCGCCACAAAAGCCCCCACAGGTTTTGCGTCAGGCAGAGGCCGCATTCCACAACGCCAACAACGCCGGCAGCTCGGTCAGGCTGCGGATCTCGGCATCCGGCAAGCGCTCGGCTTCCCAGGTTTTGCCCGAGGGGTTGAACCAGATCGCCCGCAGCCCCGCTTGTTGGGCGCCGGCAATATCGTCACCCGGATGATCACCGATATGCACTGCCGTCTCAGGGGTTGCACCACCACGCTGCAATGCCTCATGGAACAGTCGCGCATCGGGTTTGGCGATGCCGATGTCTTCGGCGCACAACGCAAACTTGAAGTAGTCCGCCAGCCCCAGTCGCCGTACATCGGCGTTGCCATTGGTGACCACGCCCAGGGCGTAGTGGTTGGCCAGCACCTCCAGGGTCGGTTGCACCTCCGGGAAGATTTCCAGCTGGTGCCGGGCATGCAGGAACACTTCGAAACTCTGGTCGGCCAGGTCCGATGCTTCGGCATGGGTATAACCGGCTTCTTCCAGTGCGTGGAACAACACACGTCGGCGCAGGGCGCTGATACGGTGTTTGAGGCTCGGTTCGTTGCTCAGGATGCGTTCGCGAATGGCCCACAGATGCTCTACCGCAACGTTGCCCAGGTTAGGCGCATGTGCGGTCAGCCATTCACGCAATACGGCTTCGGCGCTGACGATCACCGGGGCGGTGTCCCACAGGGTGTCATCGAGGTCGAAGGTGATCAATTGGATCGTCATGAATCATCGCCTTTAATGCGTTTGGCCCGTGGATGGGCGCTGTCGTAGACCGTGGCCAGGTGCTGGAAGTCCAGGTGGGTGTAGATCTGCGTGGTCTTGATGTCCGAGTGCCCGAGCAGTTCCTGAACCGCCCGCAGGTCTTGGGAGGACTCCAGCAAATGGCTGGCAAAAGAGTGCCGCAACATGTGCGGGTGCAGGTTTTGCCCCAGTTCGCGTTCGCCCGCCGCCTTGACCCGTAGCTGAATGGCCCGCGGCCCCAGGCGTTGCCCTTGCTGGCTGACGAACACCGCATCGTCCGCCGGGTTGGCCATTGCCCGCAAGGGCAGCCACAGTTCCAGCGCCTCGCGAGCCTTCTTGCCCACCGGCAACAGTCGGGTCTTGCTGCCTTTTCCGAGCACCTGGACCATGCCATCGGCCAAATCAAGCTGATCGAGATTCAGTCCGGTCAGTTCCGACAGCCTCAACCCGGAGGAGTAGAAGAGTTCAAGAATCGCTTGATCCCGACGAGCGAGGAAGTCGTCTTCGACCCCACCTTCAAGCAGTTGCAGTGCGCGGTCGGTGTCGAGGGTTTTCGGCAGGCGGCGTTCACCCTTGGGCGGCGCCAGGCCGTTGGCCGGATCGTGGTCGCACAGACCTTCGCGGTTCAGATAATGATAGAGCCCGCGCACCGCCGATAGTAGCCGCGCCAGGCTGCGGGAGGATTGGCCTTGGGCATGCAGGCGGGCGATCAGGCTGCGCAGGCGCTGGATGTCCAGGGCGGCCCAGCTGCCGATGTTCTGTTTGACGCACCAACTCAACACCTTGTCCAGGTCTCGGCGGTAGGCCGACAGCGTGTGCGGCGACACCTGCCGCTCACTGCGCAGGTGTTCGCAGTAAGCGTCCAGTTGCCGTTCCATGATCAGCGTACCGAGCGCAGGGAGCTGTTGATCCGTGGCAGCACGCGGCCCATGACTTCGGCGATGTAGCTCAGGAACAGCGTGCCCACCGAGCTTTTGTAGTGTTGCGGATCACGGCTGGCGATGGCCAGGATGCCGTGGATGCCCTGGTGGGTGATGGCGACGACGGCGGTGGAGCCGATCTGCTTGCGCTGTTCTTCGCCGAACAGGAAGTCCAGTTCGTGCTCGCGCAAGCTGCCGCTGACGCTCTTGTCTTCTTGCAACAAGCCGCCAATGGCCACTTGTGCTTCAGCGTGGGTGACCCAGCGGCCGACCGGCATGGCGTTGTCGCCGAGCAGGATCAGGCTGACGAAGGGCACCTGGAAGTCCTGGCGCAGGCTGTCTTCGACGCACATCACCACGTCTTCCAGGGTGCTGGCGTCCATCAGCGCGAGAATCAGGCGACGGGTCTTGTCGAAGAGGCGGTCGTTGTCACGGGCCACGTCCATCAAGTGCGAAAGGCGGTGGCGCAACTCGATATTGCGGTCGCGCAGAATGGTCATCTGCCGTTCGACCAGAGACACGGTATCGCCGCGTCGGTGGGGAATGCGCAAGGCCGGCAGCAGTTCTTCGTGCTCGACGAAGAAATCCGGATGAGCCTCCAGGTACGCGGCAATCGCCGCCGCCTCCAGGCTTTCGGACGCTGATTCGTCGGGCTGTCGGGCGGGTACCTGAGGCTTATCGGTCATGGCTTCGGCTCATTCAAAGACGCACTTGTCCTTCGTATACGCGCACTGCCGGGCCGGTCATCATGACCGGTTGGCCAGGGCCTGCCCATTCAATGGACAGGCGCCCGCCAGGCAGGTCGATCAATAGCGGCGAATCCATCCACCCCTGGCTGATCGCGGCCACTGCGGCGGCGCAGGCGCCGGTACCGCAGGCCTGGGTTTCCCCGGCTCCGCGTTCCCAGACGCGCAATTGCGCGCGGCCCCGGTCGATGACCTGGAGAAAACCGACATTGACCCGTGCCGGAAAGCGCGGGTGATGTTCGATTTTCGGTCCCAGTTCATGCACCGGTGCGGCGTTGATGTCGCTGACCCGCAGTACGGCATGGGGGTTGCCCATGGACACTGCGGCCAGCTCGACCGGCGCACCGTCGACGTCGACCTGATAGCTCAGGGCCTGCTCCGGCGCCTGGAACGGAATATCCGCCGGCACCAGGCGCGGGGCACCCATATTGACGCCGATCTGCCCATCGTTGCGAACATCCAGTTCGATGATGCCACTTTTGGTCTCGACACGGATCTGCCGCTTTGCGGTCAGGCGCTTGTCGAGCACAAAACGGGCGAAGCAGCGTGCACCGTTACCGCACTGTTCCACTTCAGAGCCATCGGAGTTAAAGATCCGATAGCGGAAATCCACGTCCGGGTTGCTTGGCGCTTCGACGATCAGCAGCTGGTCGAAACCGATACCGGTATGCCGATCGCCCCACAACTTGGCGTGCTTGGGCAGAATGTGCGCGTGCTGGCTGACCAGGTCGAGGACCATGAAGTCATTGCCCAGGCCGTGCATCTTGGTGAAACGCAGCAGCATGGTTTTACTCCGGCAGCAGGCTTTCGCCAGCAAACAACTCGGCTACCGTCTCACGGCGACGCACTTCAAATGCCTGATCACCGTCCACCAACACTTCGGCGGCGCGGCCGCGGGTGTTGTAGTTGGAACTCATGACAAACCCGTAGGCGCCGGCCGAATGCACGGCCAGCAGATCGCCTTCTTCCAGGGCCAGCTCACGCTCTTTGGCCAGGAAGTCGCCGGTTTCGCAGATCGGGCCGACGATGTCGTAGGCGCGGGCAGGGGTGCTGCGCGGGCGCACGGCGGTGACGTCCATCCAGGCCTGATACAGCGCCGGGCGGATCAGGTCGTTCATGGCCGCATCGACGATGGCGAAGTCTTTGTGTTCGGTGTGCTTGAGGTACTCGACCTGCGTCAGCAGCACGCCGGCGTTGGCCACGATGAAGCGGCCCGGCTCGAACACCAGCGCCAGATCGCGACCGTCGAGACGCTCGCGCACGGCTTTGATGTAGTCGCCGGCCAATGGCGGCTCTTCATCGCGATAACGTACGCCCAGACCGCCACCGAGGTCGATGTGACGCAGGTAGATGCCGCAATCGCCGAGGCGGTCGACCAGGCCCAGCAGGCGGTCGAGGGCGTCGATGAACGGCGGCAGGGTGGTCAGTTGCGAGCCGATATGGCAATCGACGCCGACCACTTCCAGGTTCGGCAGCTGTGCGGCACGCACGTACACGTCTTCGGCGTCGGCGATGGCGATGCCGAACTTGTTCTCTTTGAGACCGGTGGAAATGTACGGGTGAGTACCGGCATCGACGTCCGGGTTCACGCGCAGCGAGATCGGTGCGCGAACGCCAAGCTCGGCAGCAACCACTTGCAGGCGTTCCAGTTCGTCGGTGGATTCGACGTTGAAGCAGTGCACGCCGACTTCCAGGGCGCGACGCATGTCGTCACGGGTCTTGCCGACGCCGGAGAACACGATCTTGTCGGCGCTGCCGCCAGCGGCCAGTACGCGTTCCAGTTCGCCACGGGACACGATGTCGAAACCGGCGCCCAGACGCGCCAGGACATTCAGTACACCGAGGTTGGAGTTGGCCTTGACCGCGAAGCAGACCAGGTGCGGCATGCCGGCCAGCGCATCGGCGTAAGCCAGGTATTGGGCTTCGATGTGGGCACGGGAATAAACATAGGTCGGTGTACCAAAGCGATCGGCGATGGCAGACAGGGCAACACCTTCCGCGAACAGTTCACCGTCACGGTAGTTAAAAGCGTCCATGAGGTTCCCTTATTGGTAGACGTCGTGCTTGTGCGCCTTGGAAGCAGGCTGCTTTTGCGAGGACTGGGCCTGCTCTGCAGGGTCCTGGTCGGGATCGGGCAGATACAGCGGGCCTTTTTGACCACAGGCCGACACCAGGCAAGCAACCGCGACGAGCGCAGCAAGGGAAGAGATCAGGCGCTTCATGGCGAAATCCTTGAAAATGCATTAATTGCGCCGGAGTATACCGGCCACCCGGCAGCTTGCCTATGCGATGCGGCTCCCGTCCGGCGGGCCTTGCAAGATGCCTGTCGGTATCATGCAATCCCTGTGGGAGCGAGCCTGCTGGCGAAGGCGGTGGGTCAACCAACTATGCTGGTGGATGTGCCGGCCTCTTCGCGAGCAGGCTCGCTCCCACAAATCGTAATCCTTTGCATTCGGCAAGCAGCGCCCGTATCTTGCGGCGCTTGAGCCTGATCAGACACTTTTTGAGGTTGCCGTAATGAGTTTGTCCGAAGCCCGTTTCCACGATCTGGTCGATGCCACCCAGCAAACCCTGGAGGACATCTTTGACGAAAGCGACCTGGATATCGATCTGGAGAGTTCGGCCGGTGTGCTGACCGTCAAGTTCGAAAACGGCACTCAGTTGATCTTCAGCCGTCAGGAGCCGTTGCGGCAGTTGTGGCTGGCGGCGGTGTCCGGCGGCTTCCACTTCGATTACGACGAAGAGAGCGAACGCTGGATGTGCGACAAGAGCGAAGAGCAGTTGGGTGAAATGCTTGAGCGCATCGTCAAGCAACAGGCTGATGTTGAACTCGATTTCGAAGGTCTGTGAGGCCGTGACCCAGCCTGCGCCTGCTCGTCCGCCCAAGCCGCTGTACAGTAATGTCAGCCCGGCGGTGCCATCGCCGTGCAGCGGTGTGTGCCGGCTGGACGAACAGAAAGTCTGTCTCGGTTGTTTCCGCCATGTTGAAGATATCCGTGAGTGGCGCTCGGCGGACGATGAGCGGCGACGGGTGATTTGTGCACAGGCTGCTCAACGCAAATCCTGCGTCTGACGCTATCCCTGTGGGAGCGAGCCTGCTCGCGAAAACGGTGTGTCAGTCAAGCAGTTATCGACTGATACACCCTATTCGCGAGCAGGCTCGCTCCCACAGTGTTTTCTATACGCCGCTTTCTAACGCCCTCCTGTCGGCACCGTGGCTGCCCTCGACTTGTATATTTTTTGAGCTGTGATAGTGTCCAGATAAGCCTCAACCCATCGAGGCTCGTGAAAACCCCGCCTTTTTCTGGCGGGGTTTTGCTTTTTTCGTGCAGAAGAAAGGAGTCTGCCCTGATCATGACCGCACCTTCCATCACCCTTACCCGTCTGGACGTCCAGCGTCTGGAGCGTCTGATCGACAGCCTGGATGAAACCCTGCCGGGCGTTATTGCGCTGCAAACCGAGCTGGATCGCGCCGACACGCTGGTCGGCCACGATGAAGTGCCCGCCGATGTCGTGACCATGAATTCCCGCGTTCACTGCCGTGAAGAGATCAGCGGCAAGGACTATCACCTGACCCTGGTTTACCCCAAGGATGCCAATGCCGACGAAGGCAAGATTTCCATTCTGGCGCCAGTGGGCAGTGCGTTGCTCGGCCTGAAGGTCGGACAGCACATCGATTGGCCGGCACCGGGCGGAAAGACCCTGAAACTGACCTTGCTGGAAGTTGAATCGCAGCCGGCCAACGGTGGTGACTTTCCGGAGTAACGACCGATCAGACCTGCCCGAGCGCCTCGTTCAATGCGCGCTCCAGATCGGCCTTGTAACGCAGATACAGATTGCTTGAGCCATGACCATCACCGAGCAGGCCCGACAGGTCCAGATCGGTGATGTAGCAGCGGTAGCGCTCGGTCTCGCGGCGCTGCTCGACGATCTCCCGGGCGACCACACTGAACAGTTGGTCGCCATGCTCCAGCTCTGAAAACTCCCGCTGATTACAGTACAAGGTGACGTGCGCCTTGCCCGGCGCGGCTTTGCCTACGATCGCCTGCACGTCATAGAACGGTTTGTTGACCGGTGTTTGCGGCGCCGGACGGGCTTCGACCCGGCGCGCCCGGCCTGTACTTGACGGCAGGATCTGGTAATACAGGCTCTCCAGGCTCCGGGGCTGAGTGGCGTCCATCGGCAGCAAAGCCTCACGCCGGTACTGGATCGACAGCAGGAATCGTTGCAGCGGCACCAGCAGGCTTTGCTCGTCGTGCCATGGCAAGCGTTGCTGCCACAAGGCATTGAATTCATCCAGCACGTACAGATCGGCCTGGTCTTCGTTGATCCGGTAGAACACCTGAATGCAATCCGGCTGGCCCATGGGCAGGAGCAGCGCGAGGTCGTGGTCTTCGAGTGCCATCGAGTCCAGGTGCAGCGGGCTGTAGCGGGTCAGGTCTTCGCTCAGGTAATCGCAGAGCGCCGGCAGCGTGGCGAGGGCGACGTGCCTGACATGGCCGGGCACCAGCTCCAGTACGTGGTAATGCTGCTGGACCTGAACCAGGTAGCGATGATTGAGTTTGCTAAGCAGCAGGTTCTGCGCCGTGTCGAGGATGTCCTCGACACGCTGGGCGATGAACTGCGCGCGGTTGTGGCAGAAGCAGCGCACGCGCAATCGGGGTTGTCGCCGGTCTTGCGGCAGGTTGTTGAGGTAATCGCGCAGGCAATCGAGCAGGGCGTGAGGGCCGTCGAAGCGGCTGACCAATACTTCGTTCCAGCTGTTGAGCGTGACCTGGTCCAGGGTCAGCACCAGATTTTCCCGAACCCCGGCGTAACTCAGGGAGTCGGTGCGCTCGGTGGTCATCAGGATGTTCAGGTCGCGGTGATGCTTGAGCGGATCGACACCGACGTTCACCAGAATCAGCACTTCGCTGGGCACGCTGGCCCGCAGCAAGGGTTCTTCGGCGATGGTTGGCAGAGGCAGGGCAATGGTCTGTTGCAGGCTGCCGAGCAGGTTGAACAGCTCGAATTCGCTGAGGTCGCTACCGCCGGGGTGCAAGGCCAGGCGGGTGCTGCTGTCGATCACACCGTTGCGGTGGCACCAGGTCAGCAATTCGAGCAATTGGCGGCTGCGCTTGATCGGGGCGAAATGCTCCCACTCAAGGGCGGTCAGGCTGCCGTTGTACAGGCCCCACTGAGACTGCCCCGGTTCCTTCTTGTTTACCGCGTGCACCAGCGTCAGGGTGTCTTCGGCCAGATCCGGGGCGATGCCCGGGTTGATGAATTCGATCTTGTCCGCCTTGCGTTCGAAGGCCGCGTAGAGTCGTCGGCCCAGTACGCTGAGGTCGCGCTTGTTGATGAGGCTGACGGTTTGTTCGTTGCGGGCGAACTGGGTCAGGAAGCGGTAACTGTAATTCAGCTCGTTGACCAGGGCTCGGCGCTCGGAGCTGACCTGACGGACTTTCCACTGGCTACGGCTGTCGAGCAGGGCCAATTGGCGCTGGTCCCATCGCCATTCGTGGGCCAGGCGCTCGAGCAGCGTGCGTTGCCAGCCCTGGGTACGGCCGCTGCTGCCGGTGAGCTTGCGATTGACCTTCAGATACAGCGCGCGCCGCACCAGCTCCAGACGTTCTGGCTCGTTGCGGGCGATGAGGTATTCCTCGATGCGCCGGTAAACCACCACGTAGGGGTCCAGTTCATCGAGGTCAAGCCGGTTGGCAAACACGGCTTGCTTGAAGCGCAGGCTCAGGCACTGGACCCTCGGGTGTTCGCTGGCGTAGACCTCGGTCAGCAGCAACTTGAGGACCGATTTGTAAGGCGACTCGATACCCTTGAACAGCTGCCACAGACCGGCGCCGATGAACTCGCCGGGCGGAATGAACGCCAGCGGTCCCAGGTCGAGGGTTTCGTCGGCGCGGATGAAACGCTTTGACAGCAGCGTATGGATGTAGCGGTCGTAACTCGCTTCTTCATAGACCGGTACCAGCCACCAGATCGGCGTACGCCCGGCCAGCCAGATCGCGGTGCGATAGAACTCGTCGAGCAGCAGGTAGTGCTGGGTGGTGCCGCAATTTTCGGAACTGAGTTGATTGTCGCGCTCGCCTCTCACGAAACGGGCCGGGTCGATCAGGAAGAAGTGCGCCTCGGCGCCCTGGCTGGCAGCCCAGGCCTCCAGCAACTGACATTTCTTGCGCAGCTCGCCGAGTTCGTTCTCGCTCAAATCCGAGCTGTGACACACCCACACATCCATGTCGCTCTGGTCGGCCTGGGCGAGGGTGCCGAGGCTGCCCATCAGGAACAGGCCGTGAATCGGTCGTGGCGGGTTGCTGCCGTGGCGTGGCTTATAGGAAAACGAGCGGGTCAGGCGTTGGGCTTCGGCGAGGACGTTGGCGTCGGGTTCGAAATTCGACAGTCCGGCCGGTGTGCTGCCTGAAACATAACCCGGCAACAGCGGATGATTGACGTGGAAAAACAACGGCAGAAGGTTGAGCACCCCTTGCTGGCGGGTCGACAAACCCTCCAGGGCGCGCGCCATGCGGCCTTCGTTGAGCTTGAGAAAACGTGCGCGCAGCTGGCTGAGAACCTTGCGGTCAATTCCCTCGTCCAGATCGGGGCGGATTTCATGGTGGCGGGTCATGTCAGCTCAAACCGGCTCGCAGGGCTCGGACGTGGGGCTCTCGGATGAAGGCAGTTTAGCGCCTCGGTCCTGGGACATTTAAGCTGATTTTGTTTTTCTGGCGTCAGATTTATACCGCAAGGCGACGCCGGACAGCAGAGGTTGCCCGCGGAAATCCCGCAGCAGGGGTTTCCGTGGGCGATGCAGTGGAATTCAGGCTGTTTCTTCGGCTTTCAAAATAGTGAGCACGGTTTGCACACTTTGCGCGGCATCACGTCCCAGGCTGGTCAGATAACCACCATCGGGCTGGTCAATCAGTTCTTTTTCGTACAGGCGTTGGGCGGCGGCAATGGCTTTCGGGGCAGCGGTCTGATGAATTTTCAGGCCTTCCTGGGAACTGTCCAGGTTGAAGAGTGCGAGGATTTCCAGTTCGGCAACCAACTCAGGGGTAAGCGACATAAGGACTCCAGACTTTCTAGGAATTGGACGACAGCGCCCCTAAGGTGAACCCGCCGGTGCGGCATGTCCAGTGCTCGAGACAGCCTTTTTTCGCCGGGGGATGCATTCCCCGGAATCGGGGGTGGTTTTCTGTAGGAGCGAGCTCTGCTCGCGATGGTCTTCAACGATTACGCGTAAAACCAGCTGCACAGTGGCGCTTTCGGGTTTTTCGCGAGCAAGCTCGCTCCTACAGGAGAGCGGGGGTTATTTCTTTTCCGGCGGCAGCTCTGGCAGTGCGCGCAGCGCAGCTTCGTACCATTCGGTGTTGAACGCGCGGTCTTCTTCGAGGATCGCGTCGATTTCTACCGCTAATACGTGGGCCATCAAGTTGAGGATTTCCTCGCGCTCATAACCCACCAGTGTCAGCTTGTTGAACGTCGCCTTGGCCGCTGGCGGGTTTTCGCTTTCGATCTGGTTTTCGATGGCTTCGATCAGCGTGTTCTCGGCGAACTCTTCTTCGTCGATGTCGTCTTGGCTGGTGCCGGGGGTTGGCTCGCTCATGGCAGGCTCCTCTAGGAAAGGTGGCCAGTTTACCTGCATTCAGGGCTGTGATGCTGCTGGCGAGAAAGCCCCCGGCGTTCTATAACAGGCACTGCCAACCCCTGCACGGCCTGGAGGCTTTGTGATGCTCAAGCTTTATGGATTTTCCGTCAGCAACTACTACAACATGGTCAAGCTGGCGTTACTGGAAAAAGGACTGTCATTCGAAGAAGTGCCGTTTTACGCCGGCCAGACTCCCGAGGCGCTGGCTATCAGCCCCCGTGGCAAAGTACCGGTACTGGGCGTCGAGCAGGGTTTCATCAATGAAACCAGCGTGATCCTCGAGTACATCGAGCAAAGCCAGAAAGGCACACCACTGCTGCCGAGTGATCCCTTTGAGCGGGCGCAGGTGTTGGCGCTGGCCAAGGAGATCGAGCTGTATATCGAACTGCCGGCTCGCGCCTGTTATCCCGAAGCGTTTTTCGGCATGACGCTACCGGATGCGATCAAGGAAAAAACCAAAACCGAGCTGCTGCTGGGGATTGCATCCCTGGGTCGGCACGGCAAGTTCAGCCCCTACGTGGCGGGCAACAATCTGAGCGTGGCGGATCTGTACTTCCTGTATAGCGTGCCGCTGGCCTGCGGGGTGGCGAAGAAGCTGTTTGAAATCGATCTGTTGGCGGAGCTGCCCGCAGCCAAGGAATTGCTGGATCGTCTGGGGGACAATCCAAATGTCCAACGGATTGCGGCGGATCGGGAAGCGGCGATGCCAGCGTTCATGGCGATGGTCGCGTCCAAGAAGTAGGTTTTCAGTGTCCTGAAGTCAGTCATCGCGGGCAAGCCCGCTCCCACAAGGATCTTCGACTGTCCCAATATCCGGGGCAGGCAGAAAACCTGTGGGAGCGGGCTAGCCCGCGATACTTTTAGCGGCTGGCGATCAGAGCCTGACCGCGCGCTACTGCAGCCTTCACTTGCGCCGGAGCAGTACCGCCGATGTGGTTGCGGGCATTGACCGAACCTTCCAGTGTCAGCACGGCGAACACGTCCTGATCGATCTGGTCGCTGAACTTGCGCAGTTCTTCCAGGCTCATTTCCGCCAGGTCCTTGCCGGTTTCCACGCCGTACTTCACGGCATGGCCGACGATTTCGTGGCAGTCACGGAATGGCAGGCCGCGGCGCACCAGGTAGTCGGCCAGGTCGGTGGCGGTGGAGAAACCGCGCAGCGCCGCTTCGCGCATCATGGCGTGCTTGGGCTTGATCGCCGGGATCATGTCGGCAAAGGCCCGCAACGAGTCGCGCAGGGTATCGGCGGCGTCGAACAGCGGTTCCTTGTCTTCCTGGTTGTCCTTGTTGTAGGCCAGCGGCTGGCCTTTCATCAGGGTCAGCAGGCCCATCAGCGCACCGAACACACGACCGGTCTTGCCGCGCACCAGTTCCGGAACGTCCGGGTTTTTCTTTTGCGGCATGATCGAGCTGCCGGTGCAGAAGCGGTCCGGCAGATCGATGAACTGGAACTGCGCACTGGTCCAAAGCACCAGCTCTTCGGAGAAGCGCGACAGGTGCATCATCGCGATGCTCGCAGCCGAGCAGAATTCGATGGCGAAGTCGCGATCGGACACGTTGTCCAGGGAGTTGCCGCCGACCGCGTCGAAGCCCAGCAGTTGGGCGGTGTATTCGCGGTCGATCGGGTAGGTGGTGCCGGCCAGTGCAGCGCTGCCCAGTGGCATGCGGTTGGTGCGCTTGCGGCAGTCGACCAGGCGTTCGTAGTCGCGGCTGAGCATTTCGAACCAGGCCAGCATGTGGTGCCCGAAGGTCACCGGCTGCGCGGTTTGCAGGTGGGTGAAGCCAGGCATGATGCTGCCCGCTTCGCGCTCGGCCTGCTCCAGCAAGCCTTTTTGCAGGCGGGTGATTTCGCCCAGGATCAGGTCGATCTCGTCGCGCAGCCACAGACGGATGTCGGTGGCGACCTGGTCGTTGCGGCTGCGGCCGGTGTGCAGCTTTTTACCGGTCACGCCGATGCGGTCGGTCAGGCGCGCCTCGATGTTCATGTGCACATCTTCGAGGTCGACGCGCCAGTCGAACTGGCCGGCCTCGATTTCACCCTGGATGGTCTTCAGGCCATCGGTGATGCTGTCGCGCTCGGCATCGGTCAGCACGCCGACCTTGGCCAGCATGGTGGCGTGGGCGATCGAGCCCATGATGTCGTGGCGATACAGGCGCTGGTCGAAGGTGACGGAGGCGGTGAAGCGGGCGACGAAGGCGTCGACGGGTTCACTGAAGCGGCCGCCCCAGGACTGATTGGTCTTGTCAGTGCTCATGAATTCGCTCGTATCGGCTGAAGAAAGATGGCGTTAAAGCTGCCGCGGATAATAACAGGGTTGCCAAGCCTGTCGCTGACACTGGTCGACTGGTTTGCAGGAGCGAGCTTGCTCGCGATGAACCTGAGAGCGACGCGCGTATCCAGATAGCCCACATTATCGTTAACGCCCATCGCGAGCATGCTCGCTCCTACAGTTTTCACTATAAGCACAACGATATTTTTCAATTGAGCAATAACGTCCCGGCAACCGTCTACAGTTGGACAGTAGGATCAGCGCACTTCTCGGTGCAGACGCTGACTATAAGAAGAGGGGTGTTCATATTGCGTATCAGCAAACCCTGTGGCGATGTGTCGCCAATGCGGGCCTGGGCCGCCAATCGCCCGGCAGATGAAAATTTAGCCGTCGGACCAGCGGCACTTTTTGACGCTCGCGCTAGTCTTAGCGTGGATCGCGGTGACGGACGTCACTTCACCTGTCTACGCTATCCTTGTGCGAGACTCACGCAGGAATCCAGCGCAATATGAATGTCCTGATCGTTGATGACGACCCCCTTGCCCGCGAGCGCCTGAGCCGAATGGTTGGTGAACTCGAGGGATACAGTGTCCTGGAGCCAAGCGCCACGAACGGCGAAGAAGCACTGGCACTGATCGACAGCCACAAGCCGGATATCGTTCTGCTCGATATCCGCATGCCAGGTCTCGACGGCCTGCAAGTGGCCGCGCGATTGTGCGAGCGCGAAACCCCGCCGGCCGTGGTGTTCTGCACAGGTTCCGATGAATTTGCCGTGGAAGCCTTACAGGCCAGCGCCGTAGGTTATCTGGTGAAACCGGTGAGAACTGAACATTTACATGACGCATTAAAAAAAGCCGAACGCCCCAATCGTGTCCAACTCTCGGCCCTGACCCGTCCGGCCGCCGAAAGTGGCAGTGGCCCTCGCAGCCATATCAGCGCCCGCACCCGAAAGGGGATCGAGCTGATTCCGCTGGATCAGGTGGTCTACTTTATCGCCGATCACAAATACGTGACCTTGCGCCACGAAGCCGGCGAAGTGTTGCTCGATGAACCGCTCAAGGCCCTCGAAGACGAATTTGGTGACCGTTTCGTGCGCATCCACCGCAATGCACTGGTCGCCCGCGAGCGCATCGAGCGCTTGCAACGAACGCCTCTGGGGCATTTCCAGCTGTTCCTCAAAGGCCTGAACGGCGACGCTTTGATTGTCAGTCGGCGCCATGTGGCCGGCGTACGGAAGATGATGCAGCAGCTTTGATTCGCTGATCACAGGCGGATTTCACACCCGATTGCCGGACATCCGGGGCCAGGGAGGCCGAGTAGTTTCTGATACAAGTCAAAGTGGATTTGGCTGAGCTGTTATTATCTGCCGTATCTATTCAGTACGGATTGATCCATGTCCTCTCGCCAGATCCGCATCGCCACCCGCAAAAGTGCTCTCGCCCTGTGGCAGGCCGAATACGTCAAAGCCCGTCTGGAAGAGGCCCATCCGGGCCTGCTCGTGACGCTGGTTCCGATGGTCAGTCGCGGCGACAAGCTGCTCGACTCGCCGTTGTCGAAAATCGGCGGCAAGGGCCTGTTCGTCAAAGAGCTGGAAACCGCGCTGCTGGAAAACGAAGCCGACATCGCCGTGCACTCCATGAAAGACGTGCCGATGGACTTCCCGCAAGGCCTGGGCCTGTTCTGTATCTGCGAGCGCGAAGACCCGCGTGATGCATTTGTCTCCAATAGCTATGCCAGCCTTGAGGCGTTGCCGCCCGGCAGCATCGTCGGTACCTCTAGTCTGCGCCGTCAGGCCCAGTTGCTGACTCGTCGTCCGGACCTGGAAATCCGTTTCCTGCGCGGCAACGTCAATACGCGCCTGGCCAAGCTCGATGCCGGCGAATACGACGCTATTATCCTCGCGTCCGCCGGTTTGATCCGGCTGGGATTTGAGGACCGCATCACCTCGGCCATCAGTGTCGACGACAGTCTGCCGGCCGGTGGCCAGGGCGCGGTGGGGATCGAGTGCCGCAGCGCTGACAGCGAAATTCACGCGTTGCTGGCACCACTGCATCATCAGGACACCGCCACCCGTGTGACCGCCGAGCGTGCCCTTAACAAACACCTGAATGGCGGCTGCCAGGTGCCGATCGCCTGTTACGCCGTGCTTGAAGGCGAGCAGGTCTGGTTGCGTGGCCTGGTGGGTGATCCGAGTGGCGGTCTGTTGCTCAGCGCCCAGGCGCGTGCGCCGCGTGGCGATGCCGAAGCCCTGGGTGTGCGCGTGGCCGAAGACCTGTTGAGCCAAGGTGCCGCTGACATTCTGAAAGCGGTCTATGGCGAGGCAGGTCACGAGTGACTGGCTGGCGCCTGCTGCTGACGCGTCCGGCGGATGAGTCGGCGGTGCTGAGTGGTCTCCTGGCCGAACAGGGGATTTTCAGTAGCAGCTTGCCGCTTTTGGACATCGTGCCGATCCCGGCCTCTGACACAATGCGTGACGTGATCCGAGGCCTGGATCGCTATTGTGCATTGATCGTGGTCAGCAAGCCCGCCGCACGGATCGGCATCGAACTGCTCGACCGGTTTTGCTCGCAAACACCGCGTGTGAAATGGTTCAGCGTCGGCGCGGCGACGGCGCAGATTCTTCAGGATCGCGGCCTGGACGTGAGCTTCCCGGAGGATGGCGATGACAGTGAAGCCTTGCTTGAGCTGGCGAATTTGCGCGAGGCTGTCGCCCGGCCTGATCCGCGTGTGCTGATCCTGCGTGGGGAGGGTGGTCGCGAGTGGCTGGCTGAGCGCTTGCGAGAGCGAGGTGCTAGTGTCGAGTATCTGGAGTTGTACCGCCGCGAGCTGCCGCCATACCCGCCGGCAGCGCTGTCGGAACTGATCGAAGCGGAACGCCTGAATGCGCTGGTGGTCAGCAGTGGACAGGGTTTTGAGCACCTGCATCAACTGGCTGGCGATGCCTGGCCGCAGTTGGCGCGGATGCCGTTGTTTGTACCAAGCCCCAGGGTCGCCGAGCTGGCACATGCCGCCGGGGCCCTGACAGTTGTGGATTGTCGTGGCGCCAGTGCCGCGGCTTTGCTGACGGCGTTACGGGAGCATCCCGTGCCCGTTCTCTAATGCAAAGGATGGATACGTGAGCGAAACAGCCTTGCCTAAAGATGACGTCCGGCCAGTGCTCGATGCACCAGTCGATGTTCCTGTTGATGAAGTGCCGCCGCCACGTGATGCCGTGCAGCGCCGAGGCAATGGGCTGGCAATCGTCGCGCTGCTGCTGGGTGCTGCCGGTGTCGCGGTAGGAGGTTGGGGTGTCTGGCAGGTGCGTCATCTGCAAGCGACCAATCAGCAGCACTTGAGCCAGGTGCAAGCGTTGAGCGACGAGGCGCAGAGCCTGAAACTGAATGAGGAGCGCCTGAGCGCGCGCCTGGAGCAATTGCCCGGCGCAGATGTGCTGGAGGAGCGCAGTCGTCTGGTGATTCAACTGCAGGGCGATCAGCAACGACTCAATCAGCGTCTGGAAACCGTCCTCGGGGCCAGTCGCAAGGACTGGCGCCTGGCTGAAGCCGAGCACTTGCTGCGTCTGGCCAGCCTGCGCCTGTCTGCGTTGCAGGACATCAGCAGTGCCCAGGCCCTGGTCCAGGGCGCCGACGAAATTCTTCGCGAACAAAATGACCCCGGTGCCTTCGCCGCGCGCGAACAGGTGGCGAAAACCCTGGTGGCCTTGCGCAGCACCGAACAGCCGGATCGCACCGGGCTGTTCCTGCGCCTGGGTGCGCTGCGTGATCAGGTGGTCGGTCTCACCGAGCTGGCCCCCGAGTACAAGGACCGTGGCGAATCCCTGCTGGGCCTGACCGCCGACGGCGACGGCGCCAGCCGCTGGGCGCAATGGTGGGATCAGATCTCGCGCTACATCCGTATCGATTTCAACGCCGATAAAAATGTCCGCCCGTTGCTCGCCGGACAGAGCCTGAGCCAAGTGCGTCTGGCACTGAGCCTGGCACTGGAGCAGGCGCAATGGGCCGCGCTCAATGGCCAGGCGGCGGTTTACAGCCAGGCGCTGGACGAGGCACGGGACGTGCTCAAGGGCAACTTCAACCCGGACAACCCGCAAAGCAAAGTGATGCTTGAACAGGTGGCCGAACTGAGCAAGCAGCCTGTCACCGTGGTGACTCCGGACCTGACCGGTACGCTGAGCGCCGTTCAAGGGTATCTGGAGCGACGCAATGTCAAAGCCGAAGACTCGATCAAACCGCTGGCCAAGCCTGCCGCGAACGCCTCGCAGGAGGCCACGCCATGAAGCGCCTGTATGTGATCGTGTTTCTGGCCATTGCCGCCGCGGCGGCGCTGGGGCTGGCGATTGCCGAGCATTCCGGTTACGTGTTGATTGCCTATAAAAGCTTCCGCTTCGAGTCGAGCCTGTGGGCGACGCTGGCGCTGGTCGCCGTACTCTGGCTGGTGTTCTGGGGCATCAAGGCGTTGATCGAGTTGGTGACGACGTCCGGCGGCGTGGTCAATCCATGGTCACGGCGCAACCGCAGTCGCCGGGTACAGGTGGCGATCGAACACGGTCAGCTGGACTTGGCCGAGGGTCGCTGGGCCAGTGCGCAGCGTCATTTGTATCGAGCTGCGGAAGCCGAGCGCCAGCCGCTGCTTTACTACCTCGGCGCTGCCCGTGCCGCGAACGAACAAGGGCATTACGAAGAGAGCGATAGCCTGCTGGAACGTGCGCTGGAGCGTCAGCCCCAGGCCGAGTTGGCGATCGCCCTGAACCACGCGCAATTGCAGACCGACCGTGGCGATACCGAAGGTGCCCTGGCGACTCTGCAAGCCATGCACGAGCGCCACCCTCGTAACGCACAAACGCTGCGCCAGTTGCAGCGCCTGCACCAGCAACGGGGCGACTGGTCGGCAGTGATTCGCCTCCTGCCGGAGCTGCGCAAGGACAAAGTCCTGCCGCCGGCTGAACTGGCCGAGCTGGAACGCCGTGCCTGGGGCAAGAATCTGTCTTTGGCGGCGCATCAGGAAGAGGGCGGGACCGTCGGTTTGCAGTCGCTCAATCGTGCCTGGGAGCAGCTGACTTCGGCCCAACGCCAGGAGCCGCAACTGGTGCTGGCCTATGCCGAGCAGCTGCGGCAACTGGGGGCGCAGGTCGAGGCCGAGGAGGTCTTGCGCATTGCGCTCAAGCGCAACTACGACAGTCACCTGGCGCGTCTCTATGGGCTGGTTCGTGGCAGTGATCCGGCTCGCCAGTTGCAGCTCGCTGAAAGCTGGCTCAAGGATCATCCCGCCGACCCGAGCTTGCTGCTGACGCTGGGGCGCCTGTGCCTGCAAAGCAGTCTGTGGGGCAAGGCCCGGGACTATCTGGAAAGCAGTCTGCGCGTGCAGCGCAATCCGGAAGCCTGTGCCGAACTGGCGCGGCTGCTGGCGCAAATGGGTGACACCGAGCGTAGTAATCAGCTGTTCCAGGAAGGGTTGGGACTGCTCGATGAGCGCTTGCTGGCGGCGCCGTTGCCGGTGCCCGTTAGCGCTTGATTGAGGCGAGCTTCAATGGCTGGAGAATGACCTTGTGGCGAAGGAGCTTGTCGGAACGCCGCACCGTCCCGCTGGGCTGCGAAGCGGCCCCCAATGCCACAACTGACGCATTTCAACGTCGGATTTTTTTACGTCTGATTGCGTCTTCAGCAGAATCCTACAAAGGACTACGCCTGATCCTCCATATGCTGTCGGGAATTCCCTACACCCCTGTTGAACTGTCCCTGTCAGCCCGTCTTGTAACGCCGACGCGCTTTCCTCTACCGTAGCCGTCGGTCCTTATTGCTACGGAAAAGCCATGTCTTTGGCCTGCACACGCTCCTTGTTCTTCACGGTTTTCGTTGCGGGCGCCCTGGTTCTGGGCGTGTCCTACTATCTGGAATATTCGGTCGGCCTCAAGCCTTGCGGTTTATGCCTGTTGCAGCGAATTTGTCTGGCGCTGCTGACAGGTGTCTGCTTGATGGCCGCCGTGCAGGGGCCTGGTCGTCTCGGCTCTGCGCTCTATTGGCTGCTCAGCCTGCTATGCAGTCTGGCAGGTACGGTCACGGCGTGGCGGCAAGTGCTCTTGCAAAGCGATCCGGTGCATCAGCTATCAACCTGTGCACCCAACCTGGTTGAGCTGTTCGCCAGTACGCCGTGGGTCTGTGTTGTGCAGCAGATATTCCAAGGCACCATCGATTGCGGGCAAATCTCCTGGACGCTGTTCGACCTGAGCATCCCGGAGTGGAGTTTGCTGTTCTTCGTTGCGATGTCGAGTCTGGGTATTTATCAGCTGTTGCGCCTTGTCTGGATCAACGTGCGCAGACCGCTCGGCGGCGACTCGTCGCCCCGGGTCCTGGCGGGTGATTAAACACTTGTATGAACTTTATCGCCTGCGTACCTTGAAGCCACCGTCGTGCGGGCATAATCTGGCCCGCACGTGTCATTGGATTTATGTTGCTCGATGACGCTCTGCCTGGGCGACTCCTGATCATCAGGAGTACGACGGATGTAGAGCAGCATGACCCACAAGGGAAGAGAGAACGCCATGCTCGAAAGTTGTCAGAATGCTCAGGAACGTTGGGGTGGAGTACATCTGCTGATCGATCGCTGGTTGCAGGAGCGTCGAGAACTGATCGGGGCCTATGACGCACTCGGCGCAAAGCCTGAGGCCCTGGGTGATAACCGCAAACCTCTGCTGGAGTTCTGCGGCGTGCTGGTGGATTACGTGTCTGCCGGCCACTTCGAAATCTATGAACAGCTGACGGGGGAGGCCAAGGCCTTCAACGACAAACGTGGTCTTGAACTCGCCGAGACCCTCTACCCGCGCATCGACGTCATCACCGAGAAACTCCTCGCGTTCAACGATCTATGCGATGAAGGAAAGTGTGTCGCGGAGAAGTTCAAGGAGCTTGGCGGCCTGTTGCACGAACGCTTCGAACTGGAAGACTGCCTGATCGAAGTGCTGCACACCGCTCACAAGGAAACCGATTCGGTCCAGGCCTGAATCGTTTACCGCAAGACCCCGAAACGGTGCGCCAAGGCGCGCCGTTTTTCATTTGCACGATCAGCTGGTGGCGCCGCGTAATTCGACTTCAAACACCAGTGGCGTGAACGGCGCGATCAGGTCGCCGGCACCGTCGGCGCCATAGGCTTGTGCCGATGGAATCACCAGGCGCCACTTGGCTCCGACCGGCATGTTTTGCAGCGCGCTGCGCCAGCCACTGATCACGCTATCGAGACTGAACCACTGTGGCTGATTGTTCTGGTCGAATACGGTGCCGTCGGGCAGGCGTCCGACATAAAGCACCTGCACCTTGCCGTTCGGTCCCGCCTTGGCGCCAGTCCCCGGTGCCAACTCTGTCAGCAGGATCCCGTCCTCCAGTTCACGAACACCGGGTCTGGCTTTTTCTCCGGCGAGAAAGCGTTGCTCGTTTTCCAGCGCGAGTTCGTTTTGCGGAGCCGGTGTTTGCATGGCAACCCGGGCTTCGTGCTCGGTCAGGATCTGTTCGATCTGCTCGTCTTTCAGGGCCAGGGGTTTGCCTTGATAAGCTTGCTGCAGACCTTCGACCAGCGCTTTGAGTTGAAGGTCGGGAACCTCCTGGCGCAAGCGTTCACCGAGGCTCGCACCCAGGCTGTAAGCGAGATCGTGAGCGTCATTTTCCTGGTTTTTTTCAGCAGCCTGGGCCGCGGAAAAAATCACGCACAGCGATAAAAAAAGGTAGCGCGACATGGGCACTCTCCGACCTGAGATGCGGGCGATTATGCCAGTGAGAATGCGTTCAACGGTGAACTGCTTTTGTTCAAGCGCCGAACATTTTCGATCCGTTGCAACGCAACGCTTTGGATACTGTCAAGATGCCCTAGCGGCGGTAGCAGCAGAGGTCTAGTATGAGCCGCACCCACGTCAGCCAGGAGGTAAACCATGTCGGCCACCAAGAAGCCTGTAAATACCCCGTTGCACTTACTCCAACAACTCTCGGGCAGCTTGCTCGAGCATCTGGAAACCGCTTGTTCCGAAGCCTTGGCTGATGCTGAAAAACTGCTCGCCAAACTGGAAAAGCAGCGCGGAAAAGCGCAGGAAAAATTGCACAAATCCCGCACCAAATTGCAGGACGCTGCAGCCGCCGGAAAAGCCAAGGCACAAGCCAAGGCCAAGGACGGAGTGAAGCAGCTCGAAGACCTGCTTGATGCCCTCAAGGAGCGTCAGTCGGACACTCGCGCCTACATCCTGCAACTCAAGCGCGACGCTCAAGAAAGCCTGAAACTGGCCCAGGGTGTCGGTCGTGTACAAGAGGCTGTCGGCAAGGCATTGTCCCTGCGTGCGGCCAAGCCTGCTGCGGCTCCTGCCAAGAAAGCCGCTGCCAAACCGGTTGCTGCAAAAGCTCCGGCCAAGTCTGCCGCCAAACCGGTTGCCAAAGCACCGGTGAAAGCCGCAGCAAAACCTGCGGCGAAAAAACCGGTTGCTGCCAGCGCTGCAAAACCAGCTGCCAGAACTGCCGCTGCCAAACCTGCCGCCAAGCCAGCTGCAGCTAAACCAGCTGCTGCAAAACCGGCTGCCAGAACTGCTGCTGCGAAACCAGCCGTGGCGAAAACCACCGCTGCCAAACCAGCTGCAAAGCCCGCTGCTAAAACTGCCGCTGCGAAACCTGCAGCCAAGCCAGCCGCAAAACCTGTCGCAGCTAAAACCGCTGCCAAGCCGGCTGCAAAAGCAGCCGCTAAACCGGCTGCGAAAACTGCTGCTAAACCGACTGCGAAAACCGCTGCTGCAAAACCTGCGGCTGCCAAGCCAGCCACTGCCGCAAGACCTGCCGCAGCGAAACCAGCCGCCAAGCCAGCCACTGCTGCAAAACCTGCTGCAGCGAAACCTGCAGCGAAACCTGCCGCTGCAAAACCGGCTGCAAAACCAGCCGCAAAACCTGCTGTGAAAAAACCGGCCGCTGCCGCCAAGCCGACCCCAGCGCCTGCTGCCAAGCCAGCGACGCCAGCGCCATCTGCTTCGGCTGCTCCTGCGCCAACAGCAACCACTTCGACAGCCACCACTGCGCCAACGCCAGTCGCGCCGTCGAACTCCGCCACCACCCCAACCAGCGCTTCCTAAGTGCCGGTCACCGCGACGCGCAGCTCATGCAGCGCGTCGCGGACCGCTGGGCTGGCGCCCACTGCCATACCTTCCAGCCAGGCCGATTGATCGGTCACTTCATGTTGCGGCCAATCCTGTGCCCCTCGCTCCAGTCGCAACAACAGATGCCGTTCGGCTTCAAGTTCCAAGGCCTTCACTTGTTCGCGCAGCGAGTTCAGCTCGGCATCGCTCGTTGCAGCGGTTTTCCATTGCGTGCGTAAAGCCCGTAACGGCTGCACGACATCGGCGTCCCAAGGCTCAATCAGGCTGCGAAGTTGCAGCAAGCGTTGATCATTGCAGGCGACTCCCCGCTGATCCAGCCATGCCCCGCACAGCAGCAGGCACACATTGACGCCCGCCGACTGCAAGTGCAGACACGACTGTTCGACACCCGGACGGGCGTAAAGGGTCAGGGAAAAGCTCCACAGGTCAGAGGACATAGTGCTACTCGCGCCAGTTGCGAGCGAAGCTGGTAGACTCCGCCGCCATTATGATTCGACTTCAGAACCTGACTTTACAGCGTGGCCCGCAACGTCTGCTAGAAGACGCCGAGCTGACCCTGCACGCCGGCCAGAAAGCCGGCCTTATCGGTGCCAACGGCGCCGGCAAATCGAGCCTGTTCGCCTTGCTTCGGGGTGAACTGCACCCTGATTCGGGCGATTGCTTCCTGCCGGCCGACTGGCGTATCGCCCACATGCGCCAGGAGGTCGACACCCTCGAACGCCTGGCGGTCGACTACGTGCTCGATGGCGACCTGCGCCTGCGACAGGTGCAACGCGACCTGGCGGCTGCCGAAGCGGCCCATGACGGTGCCGCACAGGCCCGTCTGCACTCGGAGCTCGACAGCGCCGATGGCTATACCGCTGACGCTCGTGCGCGCAAGCTGCTGGCCGGCCTGGGGTTCACCAACGAGCAGATGGATCGCCAGGTCGGGGATTTCTCCGGTGGCTGGCGGATGCGTCTGAACCTGGCGCAAGCCTTGATGTGTCCCTCCGACCTGCTGCTGCTCGATGAACCGACCAACCACTTGGACCTCGACGCCATCATCTGGCTCGAAGAATGGCTCAAGAGCTATCCCGGCACCTTGATGCTGATCTCCCACGACCGCGACTTCCTCGATGCCGTGGTCGATCACGTGGCTCACGTCGATCAGCGCAAGATCACCCTGTATCGCGGTGGCTACAGCGCTTTCGAGCGTGCCCGCGCCGAACGCCTGGCCCAGCAACAGCAGGCCTACGAGAAGCAGCAGGCGCAACGTGCGCACATGGAAAGCTACATCGCCCGCTTCAAGGCCCAGGCGACCAAGGCCCGTCAGGCCCAGAGCCGGATCAAGGCGCTGGAGCGGATGGAAGAGCTGACCGCGGCCCACGTCGACTCGCCGTTCGATTTCGTCTTCCGCGAATCGCAGAAAATTTCCAGCCCGCTGATTGACCTGTCCGACGCCCGCCTGGGCTACGGCGAGAAAACCGTGCTGGAGAAGGTCAAGCTGCAACTGACCCCCGGCGCGCGAATCGGTTTGCTCGGTCCCAACGGTGCCGGTAAATCGACCCTGATCAAGAACCTTGCGGGTGAGCTGGAGCCGCTGGCGGGCCGTTTGACCCGTGGCGAGAACACCGTGGTGGGCTACTTCGCCCAGCATCAGCTCGACTCCCTGGATGCCAAAGCCAGCCCGTTGCTGCACTTGCAGCGACTGGCGCCGACCGAGCGCGAACAGACCCTGCGCGACTTCCTCGGCGGTTTCGACTTCCGCGGTGCGCGGATCGACGAACCGGTGTTGAATTTCTCCGGTGGCGAGAAGGCGCGCCTGGCGCTGGCGTTGATCGCCTGGGACCGGCCGAACCTGTTGCTGCTCGACGAACCGACCAACCACCTGGACCTGGAAATGCGCCTGGCGCTGACCATGGCCTTGCAGGAGTTCAGCGGTGCGGTTCTGGTGGTCTCCCACGACCGTCACCTGCTCAAGAGCACCACCGATAACTTCTTTCTGGTGGCGGACGGCAAGGTCGAGGAGTTCGACGGCGACCTCGAAGACTACACCCGTTGGCTGGTGGACTACCGTCAGCGCAATGCGCCGGTCAGCAACACCCCGGTCAACCCGGACAAGACCGACAAGAAGGCCCAGCGCCAGGCCGCGGCTGCCTTGCGCCAGCAACTGGCCCCCCACAAGCGCGAAGCGGAAAAGCTTGAGGCCGAATTGGGCAAGCTGCACGAGAAGCTGGCGAAAATCGATGTCAGCCTCGGCGACAGCGATATCTACGAACCGGCGCGCAAGAACGAGTTGCGTGATCTGCTGGCCGAACAGGCCAGGTTGAAGGTGCGTGAGGCAGAACTGGAAGAGGCCTGGATGGAAGCCCTGGAACTGCTGGAAAGCATGCAGGCGGAGTTGGAGGCGCTGTCCTGATGGACGCCTTCAAGTTGCCGCTGCCGCCGATGTGGGCCGAGCCGATCTGGCTCGGCGTGCAAATCCTGCTGATTCTGCTGGCCGGTTACATTGCCCAGCGTTTTGTCGCCAAGTGCCTGACCCGACTGGGCGAGCGCTACCCGTTCCCGCCGCAATTGCTGATGCCCCTGCGCGGCGGTCTGCGCTGGCTGATCATGGGCAGCGCGCTGATTTTCGTGCTGGAGCGCCTCGGAGTGTCAGCCACGGTGCTCTGGACGGCATTGTCCGGGTTTGTCGCGGTCGCTGCGGTGGCGTTTTTCGCCATGTGGAGCGTGCTCTCCAATCTGCTCTGCGCGATCCTGATCTTTACCGTCGGCCCGTTCCGTCTCGGCGATGTGGTCGAACTGGTGGACACCACCGACAAGCCTGGCGTCAAAGGCCGGGTCGTGGCGATCAACCTGCTGTACACCACGCTGATCGAGGCCGAAGAGCTCGGGACCGGCAGCGCCATGGTGCAAGTGCCTAATAGCCTGTTCTTCCAGCGTTCGGTTCGGCGTTGGCGTGGAACTGATGTGTTTCCTTCGAGCGGGTTCGAAAAGTAAGCCTTCTGTCGTCTGGCACAACGCTTTCGCGAGCAGGCTCGCTCCCACCTTGGAATGCGTACTCCTGTGGAAGCGAGCCTGCTCGCGAAGAGACCCTCAAGCCGGCAACGCTGGTCGGCAACCGCAACATCCGGCAAAAAAATCGGTAGTCATCAGCCCAAAGCCGCATTAGCTTAGATGTCTGTCACGAGTCTGAGTCGAGGTGTGCGATGGAGCTTCAAACATGGCTGGCGTTCTTTGCCGCCTGTTGGGTGATCAGTTTGTCTCCTGGCGCCGGCGCCATTGCGTCGATGTCCAGCGGTCTGCAATACGGTTTCTGGCGTGGTTACTGGAACGCGTTGGGCCTGCAATTGGGCCTTGCAGTGCAAATTGCCATTGTCGGTGCCGGTGTGGGGGCGATTCTCACGGCGTCGGCCACAGCTTTCTATGCAATCAAATGGTTCGGTGTGGCGTACCTGGTCTATCTTGCGATCAAGCAATGGCGAGCGCTGCCCAGCGACATGAGCGATGACGCGGCCATCCGCCAGATCGGCAAGCCGATGGCCCTGGTGTTCCGGGGGTTTCTGGTCAATATCAGCAACCCCAAGGCGCTGGTCTTCATGCTCGCGGTGTTGCCGCAGTTCATCGACCCGCACGCGCCACTGCTGATCCAGTACGTGATCATTGGTGTGACCATGATCTTCGTCGATCTGATCGTCATGGCTGGCTACACTGGCCTGGCGTCCAAAGTGCTGCGCATGTTGCGCACGCCCAAACAGCAGAGACGCATGAACCGCACGTTTGCCGGGCTGTTCATTGGCGCGGCGGCGTTTATGGCGACGTTGCGCAAAGTTGCCGTGTAAAACCTTCAGTGTCTGATCCTGAAACAGGTTTACGCCTGTTTCACTCTCAAAACGCCCGATGCACCGCATCGGGCGTTTTGTATTTCAGCGACAGATGCGGTCGCTCGTTGTTATAGATCTGCACCGACTCGTCCACCATCCGGATGGCATCAAAATCCTTGGGACGATGCAGCGATACTCGTAATTCGATTTGATCCACTGGCGCTTTGGTGGTTCGCCTGGAAGGTGGGAGTGATACGCAATCCACAACAAAGCTTGAGTGAAAGTCATTGGGAGGGAACAATATGTTACTTCTTGTTTCCAATTGAGATCCATTCATGACTGCCCCGTCCCGTTTCCTGGCCTGGCTGATAGCGCCGGTGTTCGCCCTATGCAGTTTCAATCTGCTGGCCGACACGGTGGAAGGCGCTCCGCAAGCCCTGCATTTACTCGACTATATCGGCGCGGATTACCCGCAAGCTGTGCAAGCAGGCAAGGTCGTCAACGAGTCCGAATACCGCGAGCAACTGGAATTCGTCCAGGCGCTGCAAGGCATGGTGGCTGCCATGCCGGCCAATCCTGAGAAGGCCGGTCTGGAAAAGGGCATCAACACGCTGCGCAATGCGATCGCTGCGCGTCAGGATGGCGTAGATGTTGCCCGTCAGGCGCGGCAACTGGGTGCAAAACTGGCCGTGGCCTATGAAGTCAGCCAGGCGCCGATCATTACCCCGGACCCGACCCGAGGCGCACCGCTGTACGCACAGCACTGTTCAGTGTGTCACGGCGATGCCGGGGCGGGTGATGGCCCGGCGGGCGTCGGTCTGACACCGCCTCCGGCCAACCTGCGCGATCACGCGCGTCTGGATCACCTGAGCCTCTACGCGATCTACAACACCCTGGGCCTCGGAGTTGAAGGCACCGACATGCCAGCCTTCGCCGATCAGCTGGACGATCGCCAGCGTTGGGACCTGGCCACTTTCATCGCCAGCTTCAGCGCCGATCCGGCGAACGCCAGCAGCGACAAGCTCTACAACATTGCCGATCTGGCCCGTCAGACCCCGGCCGAAGTACAGGCCACCGATGGCCCACAAGGCGCGGCGACCTTCCGCGCGCAACGGGCGCAGCCGCCACAGGTCAAGCGTGGCCCGGCGCAGTTGCTCGACTACACAGCGGCGACCCTGGACAAGAGCGTCGCGGCCTATCGTTCCGGTGACCACGATCAGGCGTATGACTTGTCGGTGGCGGCGTACCTGGAAGGCTTCGAACTGGTCGAAAGCTCCCTGGATAACGTCGATGCCAACGTGCGCAAGGACACGGAAAAATCGCTGATGGCCTACCGTCAGTCGTTGCAGGATGGCTTGCCGCTGGAGCAGGTCGAGCAGCGTCTGGAGGCGGCCAAGGCTAAATTGAAGACGTCTGCCGGTCTATTGGGCAGCGACGGATTGAGCTGGTCCCTGAGCTACATTTCAGGGCTGCTGATTCTGTTGCGCGAAGGGCTGGAAGCGATTCTGGTGCTGGCGGCGATCCTCGCCTTCCTGCGTAACACCGGCCAGCAATCGGCGGTGCGCAGTGTCAACGTCGGTTGGGGGCTGGCGCTGTTGGCCGGCCTGGGAACCTGGGCGTTGGCGGCCTATGTGATCGATGTCAGTGGTTCACAGCGCGAATTGCTGGAAGGCGCGACGGCGTTGTTCGCCAGCGTCATGGTGCTGTGGCTGGGCGTGTGGATGCACGACCGTCGCCATGCCGCGGCCTGGCAGGATTACATCAAGAGCAGCCTGGTGGGCGGCGGTGGGCGTTTCGGCTTTGCGATCCTGGCGTTCTTCTCGGTGTATCGCGAGCTGTTCGAAGTGATTCTGTTCTACGAAACCCTGTGGTTGCAGGCGGGTCCTACGGGCCACGACGCAGTGCTGGCCGGCGGTGCGACGGCGCTGGTGCTGTTGGTGGGGTTGGCGTGGGTGATCCTGCGCGGCTCGGCGAAATTGCCGTTGACGTTGTTCTTCAGCATCAACGCCGGTCTCCTGTGCGCATTGTCGGTGGTGTTCGCCGGGCATGGCGTGAAGGCGCTGCAGGAAGCCGGGATCTTCGGAACGCGACCGGTGCCGTTCTTTGATTTCGACTGGCTGGGGATTCATGCGGATGCTTATTCGCTGAGTGCGCAGGCGGTGGCGATCCTTGCGATCATTGTGCTGTATGGCCGCAGTCGTGTGGCCGAGAAGCAGCGGGTTACGGCTTAACAGCATTCGCTTCGCCCACATTCGCGAGCAGGCTCGCTCCCACA
>NZ_JBSVWS010000074.1:0-27394 GCF_054071155.1 Pseudomonas sp. SDO5532_S415
GCTGCGAAGCAGTCCCAAAGCTTTTGGGGCCGCTACGCGACCCAACGGGAGCAAGCTCCCTCGCCACACAGGCTCGCTCCCACATTGTTTTTCGCAAGGGTGATAAAAAGGGGGGAACAGTTATAGAGTGCCATCACTGTCACCCAGAGCATGACAATGAACCCATTCGAAGACATGCGTATCTTTTGCCAGGTCATGGACTCCGGCAGCTTCACGGCGGCCGCCGATCAATTGGGCCTGTCCAAGCAATTCGTCAGCCGACGCCTGATGCAGCTTGAAGAACGCCTGGGCGTGCGGTTGCTCAATCGTTCGACCCGGCGCCTCGACGTCACACCCCTGGGCCAGAGTTATTACGAATCGGCCCTGCGATTGCTCGGTGAAGTCGAGCAAGTGGAGCAGGGCATCGCCGGGCAAACCACCGAGCCACGCGGGACTATCCGCGTCAGTGCGCCGCTGTCGTTTGCGCTGGCGCACCTGGGCAGTCTGCTACCGGTGTTTTTGCAGCGCTATCGTGAGGTCACGGTGGAAGTGGACTTGAGTGATCGTCCGGTGGACTTGCTCGGTGAAGGCTACGACCTGGCCCTGCGCATCGGCATTCTCGAGGATTCGACGCTGATTGCCCGCCGTATCGCGTCTATAGAGCGCGTGTATTGCGCGAGTCCGGCTTACCTGGCTGAACGCGGCACACCACTAAAACCGGAAGACCTGCTTGGCCACGACTGCCTGCCTTACGGCCACGGTCGCCAAGTGCAATGGCGCTTCGCGGGGCAGGGCAAACCGCTGGCCGTCAACGTTACCGGACGGATGCGGGTCAACAACGGCGAGTTGCTCAAGGACGCGGCGATTGCCGGGATGGGCATTACCTACCTGCCGACCTTTATCGTCGGTTCGGCCTTGAAGGATGGGAGGCTGGTGACGGTGCTGGATGAGTTTCGGACTGAGCCGCTGGTACTGTCGGCGGTGTATCCACAGCACCGGCAATCGTCGCGGCCGGTGCAGGCGTTGATCGAGTTTTTGCGGGAGCGTCTGGATCGGTCCGAGGGTGGGTTGTAAAGCTGCGGTTCACACCACCCACTGTGGGAGCAGGCTTGCTTGCGAAAGCGGAGTCTCGGTCGACAACAATGTTGTATGACAGGACGCCTTCGCGAGCAGGCTCGCTCCCACAGGTTCTAGGGCAGGTCAGTTCACGCGTTTGTCATCCCCCGGCTCGCCGCCGGCATGCAGTCCGCGATCGTCGCCCGAACGATGAACCCCGTGGTCATCACCTGAACGATGAACACCATGGTCGTCGCCCGAGCGGTGAACGCCATGGTCATCACCCGGTTCGGCATGGGTGCCGCTGCGACCGGAATTCGAGGCTGTGCTGCCAGCATGGTCGCTGCCACTGTGACCACTGCTGCCGCTACTGCCGCCGTGACCACTGCCGCTTCCGCCGCCATTGCCGCCACCAGAACCACTTCCGCCATGGCCACCGCCGTTACCGCCACCACCACCTCCATGGCCACCACCACCGTGACCACCGCCACCACCTCCATGGCCGCCGCCACCGCCACCATGACCACCACCCCCACCTCCATGACCACCACCGCCACCGCCGCCACCACTACCGCCATCTCTCGCCTGGGCACTCGACATATCGGACACACTGCCTGGAATCAATACGGTTGACGCCGACAAAACCGCGCCAATCGCTACTGCCAGTAAAAGCTTGTTGATGTGCATGTCGTTCTCCGTCTTCTTGTTCAGCCTGGAACGTTGATGAACATTGCAACTTGCTGCTGTATTCAGTCGATGAACACGCCAACGTCCCGGGTTATTCGGTTGAACGTTGAAAAAGATTGCAGCGTGGCGTGGGACCCCGTTCCAGAGGGTCAGTGAATGCTGGAGGCCAGTTCGAAAATCGGGATGTACATCAGGATCACGATCACCCCGATCAGCAGGCCGATAAAGGTCATGAGCAAGGGTTCGAACAGCCGCACGAACCATTCGATCCAGCGACTGATTTCTTCGTCGTAGAAGTCGGCGCTGCGCTCCATCATTTGTCCGAGGTTGCCGGACTGTTCGCCGGCGCGCAGCAGGCGCAGGGACACCGGGGTCACCAGGTGATTGAGTTCCAGTGCGGCCGATAACGATTGGCCCTCGCGCACCCGCTCACAGGCCTGGTCCAGGCGCGCGCGGGAGGCCACTGTCAGCAGGTTGCGAACCATGCCCATGGCGGTGACGAGGGGAATGCCACCTTGCAGCAGAATCCCCAGGGAACGGTAAAAGCGCGCCAGTTCGTACATGAAGATGCGCTGGTGCACCGCCGGGAGTTTTTCAATCAGGCGATCCAGGCCCCGGCGAAAGGACGGCTGTCGTTGAAGCAGGGCGAGTGTGACGATGATCGCCAGCAAGGCGCCGAAGAATTCGCCCTGGTGCGCGTGCAGGAACATGCCGCTGCTCATCAGGATCTGCGACAGCCACGGCAGGCTGGACCCCAGCCCTTCGAACACCAGGCTGAAGCGCGGGACCACGTAACCCATTAAAAACAACACTACGCCACCGCCGACCACCAGCAACAGCATGGGGTAGATCGAAGCGCTGACGATCTTCTGGCGAACCTCGTCCATGCGCTGGCGATAGCTGACATAGCGGCCCAGGGCATCACCCACGGCACCGGTCTTTTCACTGGACTGCACCAACGCCACGTACAAAGGCGGGAAAACCGCCGACAACTGGCCCAATGCCTGAGAGAACGATTTACCTTCATAAAGCAGGCGCACCAACTCGCTCAGGGTCTTGCGGGCCTGGGGCGCGCTTTCCTTTTCCGCCAGGCTTTCCAGCGCATCGATCAACGGCAGGCCGGCGTTGAGCAACGTCGTCAGTTCCTGGCTGAACAGCACCAGGTTGAACGTCTCGCGCTGCTTGAGGCGCAACGCCCGCCAGTGCCGTTCGGCGTGCAGGCTGACCACCCGCAGGCCCTGGTCTTCGGCAATCCGCCGTGCTTCGCTATGGCCCGGCGCTTCGACGGTCATGGACACTACACCGGCCTTGCCTACCGCTTTGAGGTGAAAACGCATGGTCGCCATTTCCGTTACTGCCAACTGGTGACTTCGGCGTTTTCGCCTTCGCCGCCGGGTTGGCCGTCCTTACCCATGGACAGCAAGTCGTACTCGCCATTTTCGCCGGGGTAGCGGTAGGTGTAATTACGGCCCCACGGGTCCTGCGGCAGCTTTTTCTGCAAGTACGGACCGGTCCAGCGGGTTTCGTCGCTGGGCGCGGTGACCAGTGCCTGCAAACCCTGTTCGGTCGACGGGTAATGACCGACCTCCAGTCGATAGAGGTCCAGGGCCTTGGCCAGGCCTTCTATTTGCGCCTTGGCCACCTTCACTTCGGAACGGCCCAGTTGCGCGAAATACTTTGGCGCGACGATGCCGGCCAACAGCCCCAGCACCACCAGCACCACCAACAGTTCCAGCAGGGTGAATCCGCACTGAGCTCGCAGGGAAACGGCACGCGGGGTGAAAGACAGTCGCTGTTTCATCGTGATGACCTCACACAGTCGGCAGAAGGGTCGCAGCTGGTTTATGTAACAGGGGCTTATGCAATTGCCATGCAAAGGGCCGGTAAAGGCTTGCGCATCCTTCTGCACCCCCCGTGCCACGGCCCTTCGCGCTTTCGGCACAGTGCTTGCGTATGGCTGATAAACGACCGGCCATTGGGGCATTACCCCCATTTTTCGGGGCCGGGCAGGGGAGGCAGAACAATGAAAACTCTCACCGCTGGATTGCTCGGCTTGACGCTGCTGGCCGGCGCCGTGCAGGCCGACGTGTTCGTTTCCGTGGACGCCAAGGGCAACTTTGTTTTGTCCAACGTTCACCGCCCCGGCCGCCAGTATGAGCGGGTCATCCGCGAGGCCGAAGCGACGGTGGTCAGCCTTGATCAGCAGCCACAAATGATCGCGGCGCGCCCCTATGCCGAGCTGGTATCCAAGGCGGCCACTGACAACCAGTTGCCGGCGGCGCTGCTGCACGCGGTGATCCAGGCCGAGTCCAGCTACAACGCCAGCGCCGTGTCGCCCAAGGGCGCGGGGGGCTTGATGCAGTTGATGCCCGATACCGCCCGTGAGATGGGCGTGACCGACGTCTACGACCCCAAGGCCAACATCCAGGGTGGCGCCCGCTACCTCAAGCGCTTGATGACGCTGTTCGACAACGACATCACCCTCGCCGTGGCCGCCTACAACGCAGGTCCCCAAGCCGTGCTCAGTCGTGGCGGGGTGGTCCCGCCGTTCGCCGAAACCCAGCGTTATGTGCCCAGCGTATTGAACCAGTACCGGCGCCTGCAGGGACTGCCGTTGGATGCCCCGCTGTGAGCAAAAAACGGAGCCCGTTTCCCCAACATTGGGGAATGGGGGCTGCGGCGTAAAAGTGGGGAATAACTGGGGGATTTCCCCCGATGAATGAAGTGATAAACGTAACTGGCTGAAAAATAAACAGATTTTTTATGGCATGCAGATTGCTCCAAGACCCTTGTCGAGAATTATTCCCTGTGAGCACCCACAGCGAGGCCCGTGATCATGACCGGCATACACCACGCTCCATCCATTCTCCCCTGGCTGTTGTTGGCGGCCTCGATGCTCGGCATCGAGATCGCCGAAGCGGCCGTGCGCTGCGAGCGCAACCTGGTGGCCAACGTCGTGGCGCTGGACCAGCCACTGATGTTCAACCGTCTCGGTGCGCAAAACGTCAACGGCATGATGTTCGCCCTGCGCCGTGACGTGGTCGATGACCGTCTGATTTCCCTGGACCAGGGGGGCGCCGCGGTGCCGGGCAAGGTTTCGTTGCGGCCCGACAAGCGCCCGCGTCCACTGGTGCTGCGGGTAGCGGCCGGTGACTGCCTGACCGTCAACCTGCAGAACCTGCTGGCTTACCAGGCCAACCCCGGCTCCCACAGCGACGAAGGTGGAGAGGAAGAGGAGGAGGGTGAAGAGGAAGAAGGCATCGAAGTCGGTGAAGGGCATGACCCGTGGAAGGTCGACGAGCAAGTACGTGATCGCCATGTCGGTTTCCAGGTCAACGGCATGCAGGCGGTCAACAGCATCGATGACATCGCTTCGTATACCGGGCGCAACGCCAACACCCTGGTCGCCCCCGGTGGCAGCCGTTCCTACACCCTGTACGCCGAACGCGAAGGTGCGTTCACGGTGAGCAGCCGCGGCGCCACATTCGGTAGCGAGGGCACGGCCGGCAACAACGCCAATGGCCTGTTCGCCCAGGTGGCGGTCATGCCCAAGGGCGGTCGCAGCTACCGCAACACCATCACCGAAGAAGAGATGCGCCTGGCCAGTACCGGACGGACACCGGCCGGTCATCCGATCGTCGATTACCAGGCACGCTATCCGCAGCGCGAACCGTGGATCCGCGAAGGCAAGGCCGGCAAGCCGATCATCAACATGGTCGACGGCAACGAAATTATCACCAGCGAAGCCGATGCGATTGTCATGGGCAGCAACGCCGATGGCAGCTTCCCGGCCTCGACCTATCCGCTGGAAAACCTCGGTAAACGCAACCCGGCAATCCCCAACCGACTGGAGCCGTTCCGCGACTTCTCCGCGCAGTTCCAGGATGAAACCGCCGTCACCCAGGCCTTCCCGGCTTACTGGGCCGACCCGGTCATGGCCCACGTGCTGGAGCCGACCCGCGACTCGTTCATGATCAACTACGGCTCCGGCGGCATGGGCGCCGAAGTGGTCGCCAACCGCCTGGGCGTGGGGCCGATGCACGATTGCCTGTCCTGCGCCTACGAAGAGTTCTTCCTCAGTGCCCACACCGTGGGTGACGTGGCGATGCTGGTGGACGTACCGGCCAACGCCGGCCTCGAAGGCATCACCCCCGGCCAGGTGCCGAACGCCGATCAGGTCGGGGTCAAGGCGACCACGGCGCTGTATCCGTCGGAGCCGTCGAACGTTGCCCACAGCTACATCGGCGACTTCGTCAAATTCCGCAATACCCACAATGGCTACGAGCACCATATCTTCCACTTGCACGGCCATCAGTGGCTGTTCAACCCCAACGACGACAACTCCGACTACGTGGATGCCCAAGGCATCGGCCCGGGCGCCGGCTACACCTATGAAATCGCCAACGGCGGTTCGGGCAACCGCAACCGGGTGGCGGGCGATGCGATCTATCACTGCCACTTCTATCCGCACTTCGCCCAAGGCATGTGGGCCATGTGGCGGGTGCATGACGTGTTCGAAGAGGGCACCAGACTGGAAGTCTCGCAACAAGGCGCCGATGGCTTCCACAGCGAGCCGTACGCGCTGCGCAGCGGTAAACCCGCAGTGGGTGCACGGGCCTTGCCCGATGGTGAAATCGTTGCCGGTACGCCGATTCCCGCCGTGGTGCCGCTGCCGGGCAAAGCCATGCCGCCGATGCCGGGCAAAGTCGCGGTGGTACCGAAACTCGGCGAAACCCTGGTGGCCGCCAATGACGATGATGACGATGAAGAGGGCGACGATGACGGCGAACACCATGGTGGGGGCGCCCAGGCCATCGGTTCCCTGGCGTTGGTCGATCGCAGCGAAGCCAACCGCAATGCCGACGGCACCCTGAAAAACCCTGGCTATCCATTCTGGATCGGCGGCATGGAAAGTTCGGTCGGCCAACGCCCACCGACCCCACCGCTGGACATGCTCGACGCCGCCACGGCGCAAGCCTTGAAGGCCAGCGGCAAAGCCCTGTGGGCCAACCTCGAGCCGAATCAATCCGGTGGCTGGGACGGTGGCTTGCCACGCCATGCCCTGGGTGGTGTCTCCGAGGGGGGCGAGGCCGAGACCGTCACCACGTCGCTGGATTTCTCAAAATCCGTGAAGCGTGCCAAACCGATTTACCTGCCCGAAGAAGGCACCGAAGTCGAACAGGCCGCCATGGCGTTCCACGCGAAAAAAGATCACCCGAGTTTCGCCGTGCTGCCAGGCAGCCAGGTCGTGGCGCGCAACTTCCGCACCAACGGCGCCTTGCCGATGGCCGGTGCGCCGTACTTCGAGCCCTGCATGGACGACCGGCAAAAACGCCTGACCAGCAGTTCCGGCACCGGTGAGTTCGCCAGCGGCGAGCGTCTGGACGGCATGTCGTTCATCGGTTCCTCGACCTTCACCGCCGACCGTCCGCGGATCTACAAAGCCGCGAACATCCAGTTCGACGCGGTGTACAACAAGGTCGGCTACCACTTCCCGCAAGCGCGCATCCTGGCGCTGTGGGAAGACGCCTGGCCGGTGATCACCAAGCAGCGTCCGCCAGAGCCTCTGGTGATGCGCATGAACACCTTCGACTGCGTGCAGTACCAGCAGACCAACCTGATACCGGCCACCTATGAGATGGACGACTATCAAGTGCGCACCCCGACCGACGTGATCGGCCAGCACATCCACCTGCCGAAATGGGACCTGACCGCGGCGGACGGTTCTTCCAACGGCTGGAACTACGAAGACGGCGTGCTCTCCCCGGGTGCCGTGCAGGAGCGCATCCACGCGATCCGCGAGTACAACCAGTGCGAAGGCACCGACCCGCGTGACGGCACGCCAGCCTGTCCGAAAGCCAAGAACCACCCGTACTTCGGTCAATTCGGCCGGGCGGACTGGGTCGGGGCGCGCACGGCCATGCAGCGCTGGTTCGCCGATCCGGTGATCAATACCTATGGCATCGACCGTGGCCTGGGCACCATTTTCACCCACGACCACCTCGGCCCATCGACTCACCAGCAGATCGGCCTGTACGCCACCGTACTGGCTGAACCGGCCGGTTCCACCTGGTTCCACGCCGAAACCGGCGAGCCGTTGTACAGCGGCGCGCGGCAGGACGGCGGGCCGACTTCGTGGCAAGCGGTGATTTCGACCGGCGACCTGGACAACGACGGCAAGAACGACAGCTTCCGCGAGTTCTTCCTCGAATACAGCGACTTCCAGCACGCCTATGAAGCGGGTGTGTACGTCGGCGCAGGTCCTGACGGCGTGCCGAATGCGCAAGCGTTCCCGGCCACGGCCGACAGCTTCCGCTACGCGATCAACCCGCCGGTACGCGACAACACCAGTGAGTTGCTTGAAGCGGTGGTGGAACTGCGTGGCGGCGTGAAACCCGGCTGCCCGAGCCGGCCTTGCCCGCAAGCGATCTCGGTGGATGACCCGGGCATGTTCGTCGTCAACTACCGCAACGAACCGCTGGCCCTGCGGGTGTACGACCCGAACAAGGTCGGCCCGGACGGCAAGCGCGGCATGCAGGCCGACGGGCTGGGCGGCGACCTGGCGTACGCCATGCAAAGCCGTACCGACCGTGCGATCCCGGCGATGAACCTGGCGCCGAACCTGATCACCTCGGCCACCGGCCCGACCGGCGGCACCACGCTGTTCCCGCCGCACATCAACAAGGGCGGCGCGGAACCGGGTGACCCGTTCACGCCAATGCTGCGTACCTACACCGGTGACAATGTGCGGCTGCGGGTGCATGCCGGCGGTCACGAAGAGGAGCACAACGTCACCCTGCACGGCGTGAAATGGCTGCAAAGCGGTTCCGGCTACGGCAACAGCTCCAACTCCGGTTGGCGCGCCTCGCAGATGGTCGGGATCTCCGAACAGATGGGCTTCAATGCGCCGGTGTCGATGATCTCCAGTGCGGCGGCGACCACGGGTGACTATCTGTACACCATGGACGCGTCCATCGAGGGTTACTGGAACGGTATCTGGGGCGTGATGCGTAACTACACCGCGCAACGCAGCGATCTGTTCGCGCTGCCGAACAACGCGAAACCGACCGGCATGCGCAACACGGTGGCATTCGATGGTATCTGCCCACGGTATGGCGCCAACCCGAACGGAATCGGCACCCGGCCTACTGTGCAACGCAACTACGAAGTGGTCGCGGCGCTGGCCAACGACATCCTGAGCAACCCGTTGGGCCTGTCCATCGGTGACCCGGCGGGTATCGGGCAGCATGTCGGCGGACCGTTGAAACCGACGGGAGGCACCCTGGTGCTCAACTCGCGGCCGATGAGCATTCCGCAGGTCACGATCAACGATCCTGAAGATGGCGAGACTTTCACCCTCGGCGGGCAAAGCGGGCCGCTGCATGACCCGACCGCGATCCTGTATGTGCGCAAGGCCGACCTCGACCCGGCCACCGGCAAGCTGAAACCCGGGGTGCCTGTCGAACCGCTGATACTGCGTGCGGCGGCCGGTGACTGCATCAACATCACCCTGGAAAACCGCCTGCCGAGCGTGATGCCGGACCTGGCCCAGACCGCCATCATGCAAGGCCTGGCCAAGCGTGACCGTAACGACGGCATGGGTTCGACCACCTTCAACAACAACCTGATGCGGCCATCCAGTCATGTCGGCCTGCACACGCAATTGCTGGCCTATGACATCACCAAATCCGACGGTGCCAACGTCGGCGCCAACCCGATCCAGACCGTGCCACCGCGTGTCGGCACAACCGGCGCGTACCCGACCCGTACCTACCAGTACTACGCCGGGCACCTGGAGCGTGAAGGCAAGCCGATCACCCAGCTGGGACGCAACGTCGACAACATCAACGCCACGGCGGTGGAGTTCGGCGGGTTGAACATCACCCCGGCGGACGTCATCAAACAGCCGCAAAAAGGCCTGGGTGGTGCGATGAGCATCCTGCCGATCGGTTCCACCTGGGTCGAGGATGCCAAGCGCGCATCGGCCACGGTCACCGCATCGGGCCAGACCAGCTATCGCGATTTTGCGATGGTCTGGCAGCGTGCCTTGAACACGCGCTGGGCCAATGGGCGGCCGGTGGAAGGCATTGCTGCGGAAGGCAACGGTGTACCGAACGATCCGAAGGACAACGCCAGCATGGCCATCAACTACAAGGTCGAGCCGATGTGGTTCCGCTTTGGCCTGGCCCCGGATGCGCCGTTCGGTCACGCCGGCAGCCCTGGCACCTTCGGCGACGTGCCGAACGCGCACATGGCCTACAGCAACGCGCTGGTGGGCAGCGATCCGCAAACGCCGGTGTTCTACGTCAAACCGGGGCAACCGTTCCGTACGCACATCCTGATGCCGTCCGGTGGCAGTCGCGGTTCGACCTTCCAGCTCGATGGCCACGTCTGGTCGGTCAACCCGTTCCAGTCGGAGAAGAGCGATCTGGGCGGTTATCCGATGGGCACGCCAGGGGTGGGATCGGTGCGGTTCGGGCTCAACCCGATGTCGATGTACATCGGCGCCCGGGAAAGCGTGCTGCCGGCGGCGCACTTCAGCTTCATGCACCCGAGCGCCGGGGGCAGCAATGCGATACCGGGGGACTACCTGTACCGCGACAACGCCTCCTTCGGTAATGCCGCCGGGATGTGGGGATTGCTGCGGGTAACCAACGAACCGGAACCGGCGCCGGTACCGTAGGAGTGGAGATAAGGGGGGCGACACCGCCCCCTGTGGGAGCGAGCCTGCTCGCGAAGAGGTCACCCCGGTTTTACGTGGTGCGCCGGATGACGCTTTCGCGAGCAGGCTCGCTCCCACACAAGGGCTGCGCAGGCCGGCTGGAACGAGGCAGACGAAGATCTGAAGGGGAGTAGGGACATGAACAGGACCATCACATTCGCCAGTTGTGCCCTGGTTATCGGGGTGGCGCTGATCTGGCTGGGGGTATCGCGCACGTCGCCTCCGGTCATGCTCAGCGAGGTGGCGCTGCCCAATACCTGGACCGGTCAGACGCTTGAACGTGACGGTGTGTCGGTGGCGCTGCAAGTGCGGCCGCTGGCCGCAGACGGCGTGCTGCGGGAAGGCGAATTCGCCGACGTGCAGTTTCGCGTCACGGACAAGGCCTCGGGGCAACCGCTGGCGGGTGTCGCCCCGGGCGCCTGGCTGGACCCGGAAGCTGCTGCCGCCGACCAGGCCCAGGGCCGCGAGAACAGCTGCAAGTCACGGGTCGGCGTCTTCCTCAAATCAAGCATCGGCGCACGGCCGCTGCTCGACCTCAACGGCTACTTCCTGCTGGTGATGAACCGCGATGCCAGCGTCTCGGTGGTCGACCCGTCGGTGTCGGTGGGCGGCATCACCAGCACCATGGCGCGGATCGACATCAAGCAACCGCCGATGGACTGGGTTATGCCAAAGGACAACAAACGGGTCTTCGTGTCGATGCCGACCGCCAATGAAGTCGCGGTGATCGACAGCGAACAATTCAAAGTGGTCGACTCGGTGGCCGCCGGCAGCAACCCGGTGCGCGTGGCCCTGCAACCGGACGAACGCCTGCTGTGGGTCGGCAACAATGCCAAATCCACGGAGCAGTCCGGGGTCACGGTGATCGACACCGGCAGCCTGAAAACCCTCAAACACCTGGCCACGGGCGCCGGACACCATGAAATCGCCTTCAGCAAGGACAGCCGTTTTGCCTTCGTCACCAATCGCGACGACGGCACCCTGAGCATCATCGATATCGCCAGCCTGACCCTGATCAAACAGCTCAAGACCGGCTCGCACCCGTTGTCGGTGGTGTACTCGCCATTGTCCGGTGCGGCGTATGTGGCCGATGGCAAGGACGGCACGGTCACGGTGGTCGACGCCGCGAACCAGTCGGTGCGGCGCGTGATCAAGATGAAGCAGGGTCTGGGGCCGATGGGTTTCAGCGCCGACGGCCGGTTCGGCATCGTGCTCAACACCCTGGAAAACCAGGCCTCGGTGATCGACGCGGCGACCGATTCGCTGATCCATGAACTGGACGTGTCCAGCGAACCCTATCAAGTGGTGTTCACCAAGGCCTATGCCTACATCCGCGGACTGGCCTCGCCCAAGGTGACAATGATCAACCTGTCGTCGCTGGGTGAAGGTCGCCAGCCGATCAGCCAGGGTTTCGAGGCGGGTACTCAGCCGCCACGGTTGGCCGGCGATCTGCCGCTGGCATCGAGCCTGGGGGTGTCGCGGGACGAGAATTCGGTGTTCGTGGTCAACCCGGCGGACAACACCACCTACTTCTATGCCGAAGGCATGAACGCGCCGATGTCGGGTTACCCCAATCGCGGGCAAGTGGCGCGGGCGGCGCTGGTCATCGACCGCAGCCTGCGCGAAGTCGAGCCAGGCCTGTACAGCGCGCGGATCAAGCTGCCACCGGCCGGGCGTTTCGACGTGGCGTTCCTGCTCAATCAACCGAACATCATCCATTGCTTCAGCACAGTGGTGGAGGCGAACAACAACGCCCCGCAACAGGCGGGTGTGCCAAAAGTGGAGTTCATGCTCGACAAATCCACCGCCACCCAGGGCAGCCCTTACGTGGTGCGCTTCCGCATCGTCGAGGGCAAGCAGAAGGCCCAACGCAGCGGGGTCAAGGACGTGCAGGTGCGCTACTTCCTGGCGCCGAGTTCACGGCCTCAACACGTCGCGGCACGGGACGTCGGCTATGGTGTTTATGAAGCCCCGGTGACCCTCGACCAGAAAGGCGCCTGGTACCTGCACGTGCGTGCGGCATCCCTGGGCGCGACTTTCGGGGACCAGACGTTTGCCAGCGTTCGGGTGTTGCCCGGCGAAACTCATTGAGAGGACATCGACATGAACCGATTTACACATCGTGGACTGCTGACGCTCTGCCTGTTGGCCGTCGGCGTCGGTCAGGCGCTGGCGCATTCGGCGGATGAACATGCCGGCCACACACCGGCCAAAAGCGCCAGTTCAGAGCGCGCCCAGGTCAAGTTCGCCGACGTGGCGCTGGTGGACCAGGACGGCAAGGCCGTGCGCCTGGAGAAAGACCTGGTGAGCAACAAGATCGTGGTCATGAGCTTCATCTACACCAGTTGCACCACGGTCTGTCCGGTGGTGTCGTCGATCATGGGCAAAGTGCAGAAACAGTTGGGCAGCCGGGTCGGCACCGAGGTGCAGCTGGTGTCCATCAGCATCGACCCGCAGCGTGACGACGCCCAACGCCTCAACGACTATGCCCGCACTTTCCAGAACGGTCCGGGCTGGAGCTGGCTCACCGGTTCGCCACAGTCGGTCAACGAAACCCTCAAGGGCCTGGGCAGTTTCAGTGGTGACTTCAAGAGCCATCAGCCCTTGATCCTGGTGGGCGACGGCAACAGCCGTCACTGGACGCGCTACTACGGCTTCACCGACCCGGCCGTACTCAGCCGCGAAGTCGAGAAGCTCAGCGGCCAGCGCAACGCCCACGCCAAGCACACCGCAGTTGCCATGGAGCATCAGCCATGAAAGCGCTCGCCTTGATCTTCCTGACCATGTGCTTTTGCATCATCAGCTTCCTGGCGTTTTCCCACGAAGGACATGGGCAACCGGCGAATGCACCGGAAGCCGCGGCACCTGCAGCGGTTGCAGCGCAACCTGAGGGCGGCACCCGTGATGCAAAAACCTGGTTCACCGATACGCCGTTGCAGGACCAGAACGGTAACACCCTGCGCTTCTACAGCGACGCGTTGCAGAACCGCGTGGTGCTGCTCAATGTGATTTTCACCAGTTGTTCCGATGCCTGCCCGTTGATCACCCAAAAGCTCAAGCAAGTGCGTGAAGTGCTGGGTGACAAGGCGGACGGCGTCACCTTTATTTCCCTTACCAGTGATCCGCTGCGGGACACGCCGGCGGTACTCAAGGCTTACACCTTGAAGCAGGGCGTCGATGGCCCCCACTGGCTTTTTCTTACCGGCGACAAGGCGCAAATGGATCTGGTCCTGGGCCGCATCGGCCAGATCATCCCGACGCCCGAGCAACATTCAACCCAACTGATCGTCGGCGACGTCGCCAACAAGCGCTGGAGCAAAATCCGTCCCGACGCTCCGGCCGCCGCCATTGCCCAGCGCTTGCAGTTGCTGACAATGCCCGTGGCCGGTCGTTGAGTCTGCACCATGAAAAACGCCCTCATCCTCGGCCTGCTCATGCTGGTGGGTATAAGTCTGACCGCCCAGGCGCTGCCGCTGACCCCCAGCGAAAGTGCCGGCAAGCGCTTGTACCGCGAGGGCGTGTCGGCCAGTGGTGAGCCGATCATGGCGCGGGTCGGGGCGGCGGGCATGTTGCTGCCGGCGACCAGCCTGCCGTGCGCCAACTGCCATGGCGCCGATGGCCTGGGGCGTCCCGAGGGCGGGGTACGACCGCCGGAACTGACCTGGTCGCGGCTCAGCAGCACCTATGGCCAACAACAGGTCAATGGGCGCACATACCCGGCCTACACCGACCGCACATTGGCCAGGGCCGTGCAGGAAGGACGCGATCCGGGCAACAATCGGCTGGACCCGGCGATGCCGCGGTTCGTGTTGTCGATGAACGATCAGCGCAACCTCACGGCCTACCTCAAGCGCCTGGCCGAGGACCGCGATCCGGGTCTGAGCCCCAACAGTCTGCACCTGGGCACCTTGTTGCCAGGCTCCGGTACGTTGAGCGAGGAGGGCGCCACGGTGGCGGCGGTGCTCAGAGGGTGCGTGGCGCGCATCAATCAGGCCGGCGGGATTCATGGGCGGCAACTGCGCCTGACCATTCTCGACCCGGGTCCCGATCGTGCCAGCGCCGAGAAAGCGCTCAACCAACTGATCGAACAGGAACAGGTGTTCGCCCTGATCGCACCGCTGGCACCGGCCCTTGATGCGGAACTGGCGCCACGCCTGGAACAGGCCGGGGTGCCGCTGATCGGACCGCTGTCGTTGCAGGGCTCGGCCCAGGTCAGCCGGCAGATTTTCGAGCCGCTGCCGGGGTTGCGCGAGCAGATGATTGCCCTGGCCAACTACGCCGCCGCCAGTCTGCGGGTGCTGCAGGGACCGACACTGATCACCTACCCGGACGACCCCGGCCAACGACTGGCCGCAGAAAAGCTCGCCCAGTACCTGCAAGACAACGCCTGGCAGAATGTGCGGCTGCAAGCCCACCAGACGGCGCAGGACGAATTGCCGTTGGGCTCGCGCTCGGTGTTCTACCTGGGCAGCAGCAGCGGTTTCAGTCGTCTCGCCGAACGCTTGCAGACGGCGGGGCAGGTGCCGTACCTGTTCGCCGCATCGAATCAGGTAGCGGGGGATCTGTTGCAAATGCCCAGCGATTTTTCCCGACGGGTGTTTCTGGCCTATCCGTTCGTGCCCAGCGACTGGACCATGGCCGGGCGCCGGGCCCTGACCCAGCTGCGCGAGAGCCAGAAGCTCGGTGGCGAACACGCGGTGCTGCAGGTGGGCGCGTTCAGTTCAATGATGCTGCTCAGCGAAGGCATGAAACAGGCCGGGCGCGATGCCAGCCGCGAAAAACTGGTCAGTGTCCTGGAGGGCCTGCATGACTTCGATACCGGCCTGACCCCTTTGATCAGCTTCGGACCGGGCCGGCGCCTGGGCCTGAACGGCGCCCATGTGGTGACCGTGGACCTGCCCGACCAGCGCTTCTATCTGGTTGCCCCTTACAAACCCATTGCCGCCATGCCCTGACCGGAGGCCGAACATGAAACTCAACACTCTGTTGATCCTGCTGACGTTGTGGGTGCCTGCGGCGTTTTGCAGCAATGGCCAGGTCGCGGCCCGGGTCAATGGCGAGGAAATTTCCCAGATGCGCCTGGAGCGCTATTTCGCCGAGTACCTGGAGGATCAGGGCCGGGCAGTCGCCAGCATCCGCAGCCCCAGCGCCTACAAACAGCTGCGTCAGGCGGCATTGGACGCTTTGATCGACAAGGAGCTGCTTTGGCAGGAAGCGCTCAAGCGCGGGGTGGTGATCAGCGATGCCACGGTGCAGAGCCAGGTGGACCAGACGCGTCAGGCCATGGGGGGCGCGCAGGTGTTCGCCCGGCGCCTGGAGGACGCCGGTTTCGATGAGGCCGCCTATATCGAGTACACCCGCCGGGATCTGGCGGCCCAGCAGGTGTTCAGCGAACTCACCAGGGTCGACGCGCCTGACGAGCAACAGGTCCGGGCGTTTTTCGAAGAACACCGCGCCGAGATGAACCGGTCCGAGGAAATACAGGTCAGGCATATCCTGATCAAGGTGCCTCAGGGGGCGGAGGCTTCCACTGTTGCAACAGCAAGACTACGCTTGGAGGCAATGCGCAAGAAGATCAGTGAAGGGGCAGACTTCGCCAGTGTCGCCCGCAGCGATTCCGAAGACGCATCGGCCAGCCAGGGTGGCGACCTGGGCTACTTCCCCCGTGGGCGCATGCTGCCCGAGTTCGAGGCAGCAGCCTTTGCCCTGGCGCCGGGAGCCATCAGCGAGCCGGTGCGCACGGCGGTGGGCTGGCATTTGATCTATTTGCAGAACCGAATGGAGGCAGCCAATGTCACAGAAGAGCAAGGCCTTGACATGGTTCGGGCTTACCTTGCCCGACAGAAACAGGTCAAGGCTCGTCTACAGGTTCTGGCGCAGCTGCGTTCCAGCAATCGGATCGAACGGATCGACGACGATTGAACCGTCCCCCAAAAGTGGGGAAAAGCTTCAATGCACACCCGTTCGGTTTTCCCCGTTTTTGGGGGGTGGGGTACGTGGACGAAAAGGCATTGTTTTTAAATTCAAGGACATGAAGCGATAAAACGACCGGCGCTCAGCCTGGCATGAAGTGTGCGTTAGACCTTGTAAGGCGCGCACTCCGCCAGGTTCGGTATTCGGACCTGCGGTTTCAAGGAGTCCACCTTGTTAAACAAAGTACTGGTTGTTGAAGACGAACAGCTGCTGGCGGAAAACCTTCAGGGTTACCTGCAGGCGCAAGCGCTGGAAGTCCGGATTGCTCACAACGGTGAAACAGCCATCGGCGAAGCCGAACGCTTTTCACCCGATGTGATGGTGTTCGATTACCGCTTGCCCGATATGGAAGGCTTTCAGGTGCTCGATGCCGTCCGCCAGAACAGGAAGTGTCATTTTGTGCTGATCACAGGGCATCCAACCGCAGAGGTTTGCGAGCGGGCCCGGCAACTGGGAGTCAGCCACATCCTGTTCAAACCGTTTCCGTTGGCGGAATTGGCCCGAGCAGTACTTGATCTTCTGGGGATGCAGCGCGAACCCAAAACGGGTGTGAACAGTTCCGAAGGCTTTGTCGAACGACGCCAGAGCAGGACCGAAAGTTTCCCGCTGCAGTTGTACGACGGTAGTTGGGTGCTCGCGGATCGCCGACGAAGTACGGCCTCCAAGGCGCCAGACGACGAACAATTGCTCACCGGGGAGTAGTGGCGCGACAAGACGTTCCGGCAACCGCCGCAATTGCTCGCCGCGCCGACAGGGCTCAAAGCCCCGGGCGTTGGAGAGCAAGCCATGGACCGTCTATCCCTTGTCGTCGATGCTGTGCCGCTGGAGTGTGTACCCACCCGTTTTACCAGTGAGCAATTGGCCCAGGCGCGTGCCCTGGCCGCCACGTCCGGCGAGCGGGTTCTGGATGCCCTCGGGGAGCTGTGCGAACTGGCCCCCATGCCCTTCATCCAGTGCCTGGGCGCGACCCTGCATTATCCGGTGCTCGACACCGACAGCCTGTTTCAAGCCACCCCGGTGTTCGACCGGGTCACCCTGGCCCAATGCCTCAAGCGCGAATTCACCTTGCTGCGTCACGACGACGCGGTCATCGGCGTGTTTGCCGACCCCTTCGATACGGCCCGCCTGGCCTGGATCGACGATTGCCTGCACGGCGCGCCGCTGTACCTGGTGCATGCCGATGACCTCAAAGCCTACCTGGCGCGTCACGAAGAGAGTTTCCACGCCGTGGAATCGCTCAACGCCCAGGCCGACGCCAATGCCGAAACCGATAACCTGCAAAGCCTGTCGCTGACCAGCATCAGCGAAGACTCCAGCGTGGTGGTCAAGCTGGTCAACTCGACCCTCTACGACGCGCTGAAAATGCACGCCAGCGATATCCACCTGGGCACCACCGGCAGCGGCCTGGTGATCAAATACCGCATCGATGGCGTGCTGAACAACATCAGCAAGATCCAGGGCAGCGAGTTCGCCGAGCAGGTGATTTCCCGGGTCAAGGTCATGGCCGAACTGGACATCGGTGAAAAACGCGTGCCCCAGGACGGTCGCTTCAAGATCGGCATCAGCGGCCGGCAGATCGACTTCCGGGTGTCGATCATGCCAAGCATTTTTGGCGAAGACGCGGTGTTGCGGGTACTCGACAAACAGGACCTGGCCGATAAGGTTTGCGGCGTGCAATTGCAGGCCCTGGGCTTCGAAGAGGAAACCCTGCGCCAACTGCGCCGCCTGGCCGCCGAACCCTACGGCATGGTGCTGGTCACCGGCCCCACCGGCAGCGGCAAGACCACCACGCTGTACGCGATGATCACCGAGATCAACCACGGCGTGGACAAGATCATCACCATTGAAGACCCGGTGGAATACCAGTTGCCGGGGGTGCTGCAAATTCCCGTCAACGAGAAGAAAGGCCTGACCTTCGCCCGCGGCCTGCGCTCGATCCTGCGCCATGACCCGGACAAGATCATGGTCGGTGAAATCCGCGACCCCGATACCGCGCAAATCGCCGTGCAATCGGCGCTCACCGGGCACCTGGTGTTCACCACCATCCACGCCAACAACGTGTTCGACGTGATCGGCCGTTTCACCCAGATGGAAATCGACCCCTACAGCCTGGTATCCGCGCTCAATGCTGTGCTGGCCCAGCGCCTGATTCGCCTGGTCTGCGCCAGTTGCAGCACCCCGTACACGCCGAGCGAAGAAGAGCTGCAAGCCTCGGGGCTCGATCCGCAACAGGTCGCCCATTACCACTTCGTGCATGGCAAGGGCTGCGGCCATTGCCGGGGCACCGGCTACCGCGGACGCAGTGCGATCGCCGAGCTGCTGCACCTGGACGACGAGCTGCGGCAAATGATCGTCGAGCGCCAACCCATTTCGAAAATCAAGGCCCACGCCTGCAAACGTGGCTTGCGCCTGCTGCGCGAGTCTGCCCTGGAACTGGTGCAACAAGGCCGGACCACTCTCGAGGAGATCAATCGTGTCACTTTTATCTCGTGAGCGTTACGTCGCCGTGCTCGGCGCCAATGGTGTCGGCCTCGGCCAGCGGCAGGGCAGTCAAACCCTGTGGCTGGGCAGCGTCGGCTACATCGATGAAGGTTTCCAGGCCTGGGCCGTCGCCCTGGAAACCCTTGACCGCCTGCTGGGCGAGCATGCCCGCGCCGGTGCGGAGTTGACCGTGGTGATCTCCGGTCACTTCAGCCGTTTCTGCCTGGTGCCCTGGAGCGACCAGATCAGCAGCCCCGACGAACTGCAAGGCTTTGCCCGGCTGTGCTTCGAAGACCTCTACGGGGTGCCGAGCCAGCCCTGGAGCCTGGTGCTCTCGGCCGAACCCGCCGGCTACGACCGTATCGCCACCGCGTTGCCGCAAGACTTGCTGGAGCGCCTGCGCAGCCTGGCCGGCGGACGTGGCCTGCGCCTGCGTTCGGTGCAGCCGTACCTGATGGCGGCGTTCAATCATTTCGATAAGAGTTTCGATGCCGGGGACTTCCTGTTCGTGGTCGCCGAACCGGTGCGCAGTGTGCTGCTGGTGGCCCGCGAAGGACGCTGGGCATCGGTGCGTTCGGTGGGCAGCAGCGACAGCGATGCCGCACTGACCGCATTGATCGGTCGTGAAAGCCAATTGCAGGCCTCCACCAGCGAACGGCCACTGAACGTTTACCTGCACGCCCCGGCGCGCATTGATTCGCACCCTGAAGTACCCGGTGTGCACCTGCGCACCCTCGAAGAGGACCGGACAGCCGTACACGATTGCCTGTACGTCATGTCCCGGGCGGTGGCCTGACATGCGCGCCCTGATGCTCGACTTTCAGCCACGCCGCCGCTCGACGCCCCTGGGCTGGAGCCTGCTGGCCGGGGGCGTGGTGCTGGCGCTGAGCTGCATCGCGATTCAGCAACACCTGAGCGGGGAGGCCGAACAACAGCAGGGCCACCTGCAGACCGCCCAGCGTGTGCTCACGGGCAATACCGGCACCAAAGTCAGCCTGACCCCGGCGGAAACGCGCGAGCAGGCGCAGAACCTGGCGGAAATGCGCAAGGTCTCGCAGCAATTGCGCCGCCCCTGGGAACAGTTGTTCGCGACCCTCGAAGCCATGCCTCGCCAGAACATTGCCTTGCTGACCCTGACCCCGGACGCCCGCAAGGGCCAGGTACGCATCAGCGCCGAGGCAAAGGATCTGGACGCCATGCTCGACTTTCACAAGCGCCTCGAAGCCAGCGACGAGCTGTCCGATGTGTCGCTGCTGAGCCACGAAATCGTCGCCAACGTGCCGGAGCAACCGGTCCGGTTCAACCTGTCGGCTACCTGGGAGATCGGCGATGCAAATCCCTAGATTGATCGTCCACGAATACCTGCAACGCCTCGGCGTGCCTGGCCTGGCCGGACTGGCCCTGCTGGTTGTGGCGCTGACCTGGGGCCTGGCCGGCCTGTTGCCGGATTGGCAGTCACTGCAAACCATCAGCCAGCAGACTCGCGAAGCCCACGAGTACCTGGCCAAGGTCGAGGACGGCACGGTTGCCCCTCCGGTGGTGCCGCAACGCCAGCTCGATGATTTTCGCAGCAAGTTGCCATCGCAGCCCCAGGCGACCGTGGCCATCGACAAGATCTATGCATTGGCCGCCCAGGAGCGCATCACCCTGGCCCGGGGCGAGTACTCGCTGGGCATCGATCCCAAGACGCACCTGGCCCGCTATCAGATTCTGCTGCCGGTGCGTGGCAGCTACCCGCAACTGCGGCGCTTCCTGCACGCCTTGCTCGGCCAGTTGCCGGCGGTGGTGGTGGAAGACGTGGAGTTCCAGCGCAAAAAGATCGCCGACACCGACCTCAATGGCCGGATCCGCATGACCCTTTACCTGTCGAGGTCATGATGAACAGCAAACGTGCAGTGGGTTGGGTGGCGTTCTTCGGCGTGGCCGCGGCGCTGACCTGGTTGCCCGAATACCTCATGCCGGCCGACGACAGCGACGTTGAAGTGGTCGCCGTGGCCGCGCCCGCCAAGGGCAAGACCCATGGCGCGCTGCCGGCGGCGAAAGCCTCCGGTGCGCCCACGGCGATCAAGGACCTGAGCCCGGCCGGCGATCTGTTCGCCGCCCGCAGCTGGAAAGCGGCGCCGACCCTGGCCAGCGTCACCGAACAACCCGTCAATGTAGCCCCGGTGGTGCAGGTCCCCACTGCACCGCCAATGCCTTTCCAGTTCATCGGCAGGATGGATGACCGCACCGACCTGCAAGTGTTTTTGCAAAACGGCGAGAAAATCTACGTCGTGCGTAAAGGGGATGTGATCGACGAAACATGGAAGATCGAGGGGATTTCCGACATGGAACTGAGCCTGGTCTATTTGCCTCTGCATTTGTCCCAGACCTTGTCTGTGGGGAGCGCGCAATGAACAAATCCCGTTTGCTGATCAGCCTTGGCTTCTGTGCCGGGCTGGCCGCCTGCAGTTCGGCGCAGGTGGCCAAGGAAGAAGGCACTGACTTGATGGCGTCGGGTCAGTACGAAGCCGGGCTGGCCCGGATCGAGGAAGGGTTGCGGGAGAACCCTCGCAACACCGAGCTGCACCTGGCGCTCACCAGCGGCCGTGCCCGGGCAGTGACGGCGCTGCTGAGCCAGGCCGACATGGACCGTGCCCAGCGCGACTTCGCTTCGGCACGCCTGACCTACGGCCGGGTGCTGACCATCGAACCGAAAAACCGTCGTGCCCAGGACGCCATCCGCCAGCTCGATCACATGCGCAGCCTCGACGAAAAACTCGAACTGGCCCGTGGCGACCTGCGTCGCGGCGACATCTACGGCGCCGACCGCCAGGTCAAACAGATCCTTGAGCTGGACCCGAACAACGAAGGCGCCCTGGAACTGCAAAGCAATGTCCGCCTGGTGCAGAGCCGCAACGTCGTCGCGTACCCGCAACTGCGCACCCGCCTGGACAAACCGGTGACGCTGGAATTTCGCGACGCCAACCTGAAGACCATCTTCGAGGTGTTGTCCCAGGTCGCCGGCCTGAATTTCATCTTCGACAAGGACCTGCGCCCGGACATGAAAGCCACCATCTTCGTGCGTGACGTGCGCATCGAGGACGCCGTGGAACTGCTGCTCCAGCAAAATCAGCTGCACCAGAAAGTGGTGAACGAAAACACCTTGCTGATCTACCCGGATTCGCCGCAGAAGCTCAAGGATTATCAAGAGCTGGTGATGCGAACTTTCTACCTGACCAGCATCGATGCCAACACCGCGTTGAACATGGTCAAGACCATGCTCAAGACCCGCGACGTGTTCGTCGATGAGCGCCTCAATACCCTGACCATGCGTGACACCGGCGACGCCATCCGCATGGCGGAAAAGCTCCTGCAATCCCAAGATCAGTCCAACCCTGAAGTGGTGCTGGAAGTGGAAGTGATGGAAGTCGCCACCCAGCGCATTCTCGACCTGGGCCTGCAATGGCCGAACACCTTCGGCGTGGTCAACAGCGACGGTTCGGCGGTGACCCTTCTTGATCAACTCAAGGGCATCAACTCCAGCCGGATCACCATCTCGCCATCGCCCCAGGCCAAGATCAACGCCCAGGACAACGACATCAACACCCTGGCCAGCCCGGTGATCCGCGTCAGCAACCGCGAACAGGCACGGATCCACATCGGTCAGCGCGTACCGATCATCAGCGCCACCTCGGTGCCGTCGACCCAGGGACCGGTGATCACCGAAAGCGTGACTTACCTGGATGTCGGTCTGAAACTGGAAGTGCAGCCGACCGTGCACCTGAATAACGAAGTGGCGATCAAGGTCGCGCTGGAGGTCAGCAACGCCACACCGCTGGAGCCGACCCGCCAGGGCACGATTCCGGTGCAGGTCGATACCCGCAACGCCCAGACCACCCTGCGTCTGCATGATGGCGAAACCCAGATCCTCGCCGGCCTGATGCGCAACGACCATGGCGCCACCGGCAACAAGATCCCGGGGCTGGGTGATATCCCGGGTCTGGGCCGCCTGTTCGGCAGCAACAAGGACACGGTCGGCAAGTCGGAACTGGTGCTGTCGATCACGCCGCGAGTGGTGCGCAACCTGCCGTACCAAAGCCCCTCGGACATGGAGTTCACCACCGGCACCGAAACCAGCATGCACATCCAGGCGCCTGACCGCCGGCTGCAGACTTCGGAACAACCTGAGCCTTCGGTACAAACCAAGCCTTCGGTACAGCCCAAGTCCATCGGTCAGCCAGTCGCCACCAACGTGCAAGTCAGCGTCGGGAAGCCTTGATCATGAACGCCTCGCAACGCGGTTTTACCCTGATCGAAGTCGTGGTGACGCTGGCCCTGATCGGCCTGCTGGCCGGCATGGCCGCACCGCTGACCGAGACCGTGGTGCGCCGGGGCAAAGAGCAGGAGCTGCGCACTGCGCTGTACCAGATCCGCGATGCCATCGACGCCTACAAACGCGCTTTCGACGCGGGCTATATCGAGAAGTCGCTGAACAGCAGCGGCTACCCGCCGAACCTGAAAGTGCTGGTTGATGGTGTGCGTGACGTGCGCAGTGCCAAGGGCGCCAAGTTCTATTTCCTGCGGCGCTTGCCCCATGACCCGCTGACACCGGTCAAGCGTGACGACGAAGGCGGCTGGGGCCTGCGCTCCTATGACAGTACGGCTGAAAATCCACGGGATGGCGAGGACGTCTTCGACGTTTACTCCAAGGCCCGGGGCAAGGGTCTCAACGGCATCGCCTATCGGGAGTGGTGAGCATATGCGCCGGGAAAAGGGTTTTACCCTGCTGGAACTGATGGTGGTCATGGCAATCATCGCCACCCTGATGACCATCGCCTTGCCACGCTATTTCAACAGCCTGGAGGCCTCCAAAGAGACCACCCTGCGCCAGAGCCTGTCGGCGATGCGCGAAGCACTGGATCACTACTACGGCGACACCGGGCGCTATCCCGATTCGCTCGAACAACTGATCGAACAACGTTACCTGCGCAACCCGCCGATGGACCCGATTGCCGAGCGCAAGGACACCTGGGTCCTGGTGGCACCGCCCGAAGGCGTGGCTGGCGGGGTGGCCGATATCAAGAGTGGTGCCCAAGGGAGGGCGCGTGATGGCAGCCTTTATTCCGAGTGGTAAGCCGGGTGCAGAAGACGGCTTCACCTACCTGGGTGTGCTGTTTCTGATCATGGTGATGGGCATGGGCCTGGCCAGTGCCGGCGAGTTATGGGCCACTGCCGCCAAGCGTGACCGCGAACGCCAGTTGCTGTGGGTCGGCACCCAATATGCCCAGGCACTGCGCAGCTACTACCGCAGCTCGCCAGGCCTGGCCCAGTACCCGAAAGAACTCGTCGACCTGTTGCAGGACGAGCGTTATCCCAACGCCAAACATCACATCCGCCAGCTGTACCCGGACCCGATCGGCGGCGGCGAATGGTTCCTGATGCGCGGCTTCGACGGACGCATCACCGGCATCAGCAGCCCATCCACGGACAAGCCGCTGAAGCAGGCGGATTTCCCCACTCAGTGGTCGGATTTCAACGGTATGGCCAGTTACAAGGACTGGCAGTTTGTTGCCGAGAAGGCCTTTCTCGACGGTGCCTCGGGCCCGGTGAAAGGCCAGTCCACCGCACCTCAGGCGTTGCAGCCATGAACCGTTTCTGCCTGGCATTGATCCTGGTGTTGAGCACCTCCGTGGCCTCGGCCGCCGAGGAGGACGAAATGATGGGTTTCATCATCGACGACACGATCTCGCACATCGGCCACGACTTTTACTACTCGTTCAGTGAACGCCTGCGCGCCACCAGCCCGATGGATTTCAACCTGGTGGTACGCGAACGACCTTCGGCTCGCTGGGGCAGCCTGGTGACCGTGGAATATCAACAACGTTTGGTTTATCGGCGTTTCCTGCCGCCGAACACCGTGGAGCTCAAGGACGAGGCCTATGACGCCGCCGACTGGGTACGCGGGCAGATTGTCCAGCGCAAGCTGGAAGCCTTGTTGCAGGACACCACGGACCTTGAGAGGGACGAATTATGAAAACGAAAACGATTTTGCAGCGCACCGGCTGGTGCTTGCTCGGCCTCGGCGGTTGCGGGCTGGTCCACGCCACGGAGCTGGTCTACACGCCCATCAACCCCTCGTTCGGCGGCAACCCGTTGAACGGCACCTGGCTGCTCAACAACGCCCAGGCGCAGAACGACTACGACGACCCTGATTTGAAAGACCGCGCCTCGTTGACCGGCACTTCGGCCCTGGAGCGGTTCAGCAGTCAGTTGCAATCGCGATTGCTGGGGCAATTGCTGGACAACATCTCCACCGGCAACACGGGGAGCCTGTCCACTGACGCGTTCATCGTCAACGTCGTTGATGACTCGGGGGCACTGACCATTGTGGTGACCGACCGAGCGACCGGCGAAGTTTCGGAAATCCAGGTGAATGGCCTGGCCCCTTGAGGGGGCATTGGGTCAACGGGGAGTTAAGGACATGAAAAAAATAATTGCGCTAGGGCTGATGTTGGCGGCATTACAAGGGTGCAGTCTGCGCGAGCCGTTGCCGGCGGAGCAGGACAGCAAAATCCCGACCCTGACCCCCAGGGCCTCGACCTACTACGACCTGCTCAACATGCCACGGCCCAAAGGCCGGTTAATGGCGGTGGTGTACGGTTTCCGTGACCAGACCGGACAGTACAAACCGACCCCGGCCAGCTCGTTTTCCACCAGCGTCACCCAGGGCGCGGCGAGCATGCTGATGGACGCCATGCAGGCCAGCGGCTGGTTCGTGGTGCTGGAGCGCGAAGGGCTGCAGAACCTGCTGACCGAGCGCAAGATCATCCGCGCCTCGCAGAAAAAACCCAATACGCCGGTGAACATCCAGTCTGAACTGCCACCGTTGCAAGCGGCGAACATGATGCTCGAAGGCGGGATCATCGCCTACGACACCAACGTCAAGAGCGGTGGGGAAGGGGCACGCTACCTGGGCATCGACATCGCCCGGGAGTATCGCGTGGACCAGGTCACGATCAACCTGCGGGCCGTGGATGTACGCAGCGGGCAGGTGCTGGCCAACGTGATGACCAGCAAGACCATCTACTCCGTGGCCCGCAGCGCCGGGGTGTTCAAGTTCATCGAGTTCAAGAAACTGCTTGAGGCCGAGGTCGGCTACACCACCAACGAACCGGCGCAGTTGTGTGTGCTGTCGGCGATCGAAGCGGCGGTGGGGCACCTTCTGGCCCAGGGGATTGAACGGCGGTTGTGGCAGGTGGCCGGGGATAATACGCCTGACAGCTCGGCGACCCTGGATCGGTACCTGACGCAGAACAAGGTGGTGCCGGAGGGTGAAGAACAGTGAACGAGGCGGCCTTCGGGCCGACCTGGTTCTCGCGGATGTACCCGGTTCAACTGTGGGAGCGAGCCTGCTCGCGAAGGCGGCCTGACAGCCGGCCTGGCTTTGGCAGATGTGCTCATTCCCCTGTAGGAGCGAGGCTTGCCCGCGATGGACGTCAACGATAACGCGGGCTACCCGAATGATCGCGTTGCCTGAACGATTTTCGCGAGCAGGCTCGCTCCCACAGTGGAAATGCGCCGAACACATCATCCATGCCTATGGAAATCAAATGTGGGAGCTGGCTTGCCTGCGAAGGCGGCCTACGAGCCGACCTGGCTTTCACGGTTGTACCCGGTTCAATTGTGGGAGCGAGCCTGCTCGCGAAGGCGGCCTGACAGCCGGCCTGGCTTTGGCAGATGTGCTCATTCCCCTGTAGGAGCGAGGCTTGCCCGCGATGGACGTCAACGATAACGCGGGCTACCCGAATGATCGCGTTGCCTGAACGATTTTCGCGAGCAGGCTCGCTCCCACAGTGGAAATGCGCCGAACACATCATCCATGCCTATGGAAATCAAATGTGGGTGCTGGCTTGCCTGCGATGGCGGCCTACGAGCCGACCTCGCTTTCGCGGATGCACCCAATTCAATGGTGGGAGCTGGCTTGCCAGCGATGGCGGCCTGACAGTTAGCGAATAACTTAGAAATTGAACCAGCTATTGTGGCAGGGAGCTTGTCGGATCGCCGCACCGTCCCGATCGGCTGCGCAGCAGTCGTAAATCCATTCAATGCGGTGTGTCTGCTCAAACCGTGTCGCCTGATTTCGGGGCCGCTTCGCGCCCCAGCGCGAGCTACAGGGGTTTGTGGTTGCAGGAAATTTCTCAGGACTCGGAGCAAGGCTACATCGCCTTGCGTCGCCCCCAACATCAACACCGAAACCCTCCTGGCCCACGCCTGTGAATCCCTGGCGTCCGCCAGTGTCATGGCCAGCGATTTCGCGACGTTCCTGGACGGGCCACAGCGCAGCACGATGTTGGGTATCCAGCAGGTAATCATGCTGGCGGATCTGGCGGTGAATCGGGCGCTGGATAACCTCGATCCGCAGGGTTGACCGCGTAATCGTTCTTCGCGAGCAGGCTCGCTCCCACAATGGACCTATGCCGTATACAGAATAGGTGTCTTATGAAGATCAAAGGT
>NZ_JBSVWS010000075.1:0-26890 GCF_054071155.1 Pseudomonas sp. SDO5532_S415
TTTTTTGGGGCCGCTTCGCTGCCCAGCGGGAGCAAGCTCCCTCGCCACTATTTAGAGGGCGAAAGGTAGCGGCGTGTTGACCGTCTGCCGCTGCGCCAATCGCTGTTGAAACTCCATCGGATCGTGAATCAGAACATCCTGTCCGGCAAATGACTCCGCCGCGATCAACCGCGACAGCCAGAAACGCACACACGCCACCCGCAACATCGTCGGCCACAACTCGGCTTCGGCCGCGGTGAACGGACGCAGTGCAGCATAAGCACCCAGCAACGCCCGCGCCCGTGGCCCGTCGATCAGGCCGTCATCGTCGGAGCACCAATCGTTCAGGGCAATCGCCACGTCGTAGAGCATCGGTCCCGAACACGCGTTGTAGAAGTCGATCAGGCCGGTCAGGTGCGTGCCTTCGAACATCGCGTTATCGCGGAACAAGTCGGCGTGGATATTCGCCCGAGGCAGCGCCAGAATTTTCTCTTTCTGCTGGGTGATTTCTTCCAGCGCCCGCTCCAGCAAGTCCTTCTGCTCGGCATTGAGGTGCGACAGAAACTGCGTGCCCTCCTCCAGCATCCAGTCCAGGCCTCGATCGGTCTTGCGCTTGATCATTTTGGCCTGGGTCGCCAGGTGCAGGTGCGCCAGCAACTCACCCACCTGCGCACAATGCTGTGCGTTGGCTTGCTTGATGTGTTTACCGGCCAGGCGCGGTTGCAACAGCGCTGGTTTGCCGGCCAATTCGCGTAGTGCAACGCCGTCGGTGGTGCGTAGGGCGTAGGGCACCGGCAGGTCGGCTTCGTGCAGTACGTCGAGCAATTCGATGAAGAACGGCATCTCCTGCACCGGGCCACGCTCGACCAGGGTCAGGACGAACTCGCCCTGCTCCAGGCTGATAAAGAAATTGGTGTTTTCGCTACCGGCGGCAATCCCCTGGAAATCAAGCAGGCGGCCAAGGCCATAAGGGGCGAGAAAGGTTTCCAGCTCGGGCCGAGCCAGGGGGGTGAACACAGACATGTTTTAACTGCCAGTACGGGCGCCGCTGTCGAGCCAGCGCCGATTGAAATTAAGAAACTACTTCCACTCAAAGATCTTCCACGACGGAATCAGCATATCCGGCTGATCCGAGCGGATGAAGTTACCGTCCGATCCATCGGCGCGCACCAGAAAATACGGTTTGCCGACACTCGGAGTGACCTGGATGGCGTACAGAAAGCCATTTTGGCGGTACTCCTTGATCGTATTGTCGCCTTCCGTGCGAATGGTGACTTCCGGTTCCGGCGATGGCGCATCGTCCGCCGCCATCGCGGCCAACGGAGTGATTGCAAACAACCCAGCCAGCAACAGGCGATTTAGTGTGCGCATGATAACCTTGTCCCTTTGTCGTCAACGGTCCCGCTATTCTAGCGCCGGACCCGCCGAAAAGGTTGATCCTGCTCATGAGCCAAGCCCCCCTCGTCCTGGTGGACGGTTCGTCTTACCTGTACCGCGCCTTTCACGCGCTGCCACCGCTGACCACCTCCAAAGGCCTGCCGACCGGTGCGGTCAAGGGCGTGTTGAACATGCTCAAGAGTCTGCGCAAGCAGTACCCGGACAGTCCGTTTGCCGTGGTGTTCGACGCCAAGGGTGGGACATTTCGCGATGAGATGTACGCCGAATACAAGGCTAATCGTCCGAGCATGCCCGACGACATGCGCGTGCAGATCGAGCCGTTGCATCAGAGCGTAATCGCCCTGGGCTTCCCGCTGCTGTGCGTTGAAGGCGTCGAAGCCGACGACGTGATCGGCACCCTGGCCCGCAGCAGCGCCGCCGCCGATCGCCCGGTGGTTATCTCCACGGGCGACAAGGACATGGCGCAACTGGTCGACGGCCACATTACCTTGGTCAATACCATGACCGGTAGCAGCATGGACGTGGAGGGCGTGAAGGAGAAATTCGGCGTCGCTCCGGAGCAGATCATCGATTATCTGGCGCTCATGGGCGACTCTTCCGACAACATTCCGGGGGTTCCGGGAATCGGTCCGAAAACCGCCTCCGGTCTGCTGGTCGGTGTGAATGGCGGCCTGACCGAGCTCTACGCGCAGCTCGATATCGTCCCGACCCTGCCGATCCGCGGCGCCAAGACTCTGCCGGCCAAGCTCGAAGAGCACAAGGAGATGGCGTTCCTTTCCTACCAGCTGGCGACGATCAAGGTCGATGTGCCGTTGGAGATCGGCCTCGATGACCTGCAAATGGGTCCTGAAGATCCAGTCAAACTCACCGAGCTCTACAACCTGCTCGAATTCAAGAGCTGGCTGAATGATCTGCAACGGGACGCCAAGCGCATTGAGCTGAGCACTGCCGCTGAGCCTGAGCCGGTCGTCGATCTGTTCAGCGCCGCCGAAGCCGAAGCCGAAACACCGGTTTTAACGTCTGAAACCCGATACGAGACCCTCCTCGATCAGACGCGATTCGACGTCTGGCTGGAGAAACTGAACAACGCCACGTTGTTCGCCTTCGACACCGAAACCACTGGCATCGACGCACAACAGGCGCAACTGGTGGGTTTGTCGTTTGCCGTGCAGGCCAACGAAGCGGCCTACATTCCATTGACCCATTCCTACATCGGCGTGCCGGAGCAGCTGGACCGCGACACCGTCCTGCTTGCCCTGAAGCCGATTCTGGAAGACCCGAACAAACTCAAGGTCGGCCAGCACGCCAAGTTCGACATGAACATCCTGGCCAACTGCGCCATCGGTGGCGATCAGGCCAACGGCATCACCGTGCGCGGAGTCGCTTTCGACACCATGCTCGAGTCCTATGTGCTCAACTCCACGGCCACCCGCCATGACATGGACAGCCTCGCGCTGAAGTATCTGGACCACACCACGGTGAGTTTCCAGGACATTGCCGGCAAAGGCGTCAAACAGCTGACCTTCGATCAAATCGCCCTGGAGCAGGCGGGCCCGTATGCCGCCGAAGACGCCGACGTCACCCTGCGTCTGCATCAGGCGCTGTTCGAGAAACTCACCGCCATCCCGAGCCTGGCAAGCGTGCTGACCGACATCGAAATCCCGTTGGTGCCGGTGCTGGCGCGTATCGAACGCCAAGGCGCGTTCGTCGATGCCGCACTGCTCGGGGTGCAAAGCATTGAACTGGGCGACAAGATGGTGGCGCTGGAGCGTGAAGCCTTCGAGATCGCCGGCGAGGAGTTCAACCTCGGTTCGCCCAAGCAACTTGGCGTCATCCTTTATGAGAAGCTCGGTCTGCCGGTACTGAAGAAAACCGCCAAGGGCCAGCCATCCACTGCCGAAGAAGTGCTGGCCAAACTGGCCGAGGACGACTACCGGCTGCCCAAGGTGCTGATGGAATACCGTTCCATGAGCAAGCTGAAAAGCACCTACACCGACCGTTTGCCGGAGCAGATCAACCCACGCACCGGACGCATCCACACCTCGTACCACCAGGCGGTAGCGTCTACAGGGCGCCTGTCTTCCAGTGATCCGAACCTGCAGAACATCCCGGTGCGCACCGCTGAAGGGCGTCGCATCCGCCAGGCCTTCGTGGCCCCGACCGGTTACAAATTGCTGGCGGCGGACTATTCGCAGATCGAACTGCGGATCATGGCGCACCTTTCCCGGGACGAAGGCCTGATGAACGCCTTCCGCCACAATCTGGACGTACACACCGCCACTGCTGCCGAGGTGTTCAAAGTCGAATTGGCGGACGTGACCTCCGACCAGCGCCGCAGCGCCAAGGCGATCAACTTCGGCCTGATCTACGGCATGGGCGCACAGAAGCTTGGCAAAGACATCGGCGTCGATACCAAGACCGCCAAGGCTTACATCGATACTTACTTCGCCCGTTATCCGGGTGTGCGCGAGTACATGGACCGCACCCGCGCCCAGGCAGCGGAGCAGGGTTATGTGGAAACCTTTTTCGGGCGCCGGCTGTATCTGCCGGAGATCAACTCCAACAAACCGCAAGAGCGTGCGGCCGCCGAACGCACGGCGATCAACGCGCCGATGCAGGGCACCGCAGCGGACATCATCAAGAAAGCCATGGTGGCGGTGGACAACTGGCTGGCGTCTTCGGGCCTCGATGCCAAGGTCATCCTCCAGGTGCACGATGAATTGGTGCTTGAGGTGCGTGAAGATCTGGTCGACCAGGTCCGCGATGAAATTCGCGTCCACATGAGCGGTGCGGCGAAACTGGATGTTCCGCTGCTGGTCGAAGTGGGTGTAGGTAACAACTGGGATGAGGCTCACTGAGCCCATCAAGATGAGGGTTTTGCTGCGGCATAGTGCCGCGGCAGAACAAGTAGAGAGCGCTTAGTCCGGAAAATGCTTGGAGTTATTCCAAACGTATTTGAAAAAAATCTGAACTAGTCCGGGAATCGCTACTCAGAGTTACTGAATGGCTGGTGAAGCCCTTCGATGCTCCTATGTTGTGTTAAGTGTTGGCAGATATCTGGACCCCGCCCTAGCGGTCTAGAACTTGAACCCCGGAACTTCCCCCTCCCCATAGAAGTCCGGGGTTTTTTTTGCCTTAAAACTGGCTGTGACGCGCTTTTGCCTTGCCTCAGCGCGTCACAGCCAGTTTTTTATTCGGCCACCTCGGCACCCTTGTCCGCCAGTTCCATCCAGCCTGCCAATACAGTGTAGGCGTCTTCCAGGCCCATGCGTTTCGGTGCCGAAAAAAGCTGAATCGTCACGCTGTCGCCCCAGCCCTTGCGGATTTCCGACTGAACCTTGAGCAGCGTGTTCTTCGCCGCGCCGTAAGTCAGCTTGTCCGCCTTGGTCAGCAGAATGTGCATTGGCATGCCGCTCGCCACGGCCCAGTCGAGCATCAGCAGGTCGAAATCAGTCATTGGATGACGGATATCCATCATCAGAATCAGCCCCTTCAGGCTCTCGCGACTGCCCAGGTACGCTTCCAGGTGACGCTGCCAGTGTTGCTTGAGCGGGATAGGGACTTTTGCGTAACCGTAACCCGGCAGGTCGACCAGACGACGTTCATCGTCTAGCTTGAAGAAGTTCAACAGCTGTGTGCGTCCCGGTGTTTTCGAGGTACGCGCCAGGCTGGCATGGGTCAAGGTGTTGAGCGCACTGGACTTGCCGGCGTTGGAACGCCCGGCGAAGGCGACTTCAAAACCTTCGTCGTCCGGACATTGGTCGACTTTGGCGGCGCTGAGCATGAAGGTGGACTGTTGGCACAGACCGAGGATGGGATTCTTGAGTTGCATGGGATTTCCGATGTGGGCGGCGCCGGGAATGGGCGCGGCAAGCAGTGTCGCTTCCGTTTCAGTGACGCCAGTATATAATGCCGCAGATTTTGTGTGCGCTTTGTCCCAGCGTAGGATGAAGTTCACGAGAGCGACAGACCTTGATTGCGCACTAGAACGCAGCACGCTCTCAACCCTGAAAAGGTCGTTTTATGACGAAATGGCTGCTAGCCGCCGGTGTCTTGATGCCGCTTTACAGCGCTCAGGCTACACAGGATCCGGAAGCTGTGTACAACCGTGTTTGTGGTGCCTGTCATTCCGGCCAACTACCCATGGCGCCCAGAAGAGGCGATCAGGAAGCTTGGACGCCGAGGTTGGCGAAAGGTATGGAGACGCTGGTGCAACACGTGACCCAGGGTTTCAAGGCGATGCCGCCGCGTGGTTTGTGCATGGACTGCAGTGCCGAGGATTACCGAGCCATCATCCAGTGGATGAGCGAGTAAACCCGGTCCATAACTCTTAACCCTTAGCCGTAGTTGGATTAGCTGATGAACAAATTGATCGTGAGTCTGCTGTTGACCGTGGGAATCTCCGGCATTGCCCATGCTGCAGGTGAGCCAGTAAAACCTGGTGACGCCGCCGCAGGCCAGGCAAAAGCCGCCGTATGTGGCGCCTGTCATGGCCCGGATGGCAACAGCATGGCGCCAAACTTTCCAAAACTGGCGGGGCAAGGTGAACGCTACCTGACCAAGCAGCTGCACGACATCAAGTCGGGCAAGCGCACCGTTCTGGAAATGACCGGTCTGCTGACCAATCTCAGCGATCAGGACCTGGCGGACATCTCCGCCTACTTCGCCAGCCAGAAAGGCAGCGTTGGCGCCGCCGACCCGAAAATCGTGGCTCGCGGTGAAGCGCTGTTCCGTGGCGGTGATCTGGCCAAGGGTCTGCCATCCTGCACCGGCTGCCACTCGCCAAACGGTACAGGCAACGCCGCAGCCGGCTTCCCGCACCTGGGTGGCCAGCACGCTCAATACATTGCCAAGCAGCTGACCGACTTCCGCAAGGAAGAAGGTGGTCGGGCCAACGACGGCGATACCAAACCGATGCAGAGCATTGCCAAAAAGCTGAGCGACGAAGACATCGCCGCAGTGTCGAGCTACATTCAAGGCCTGCACTAAGGCCGGCGAATCGAGCGTTGCGCGAGGCATACAACGCTTGCAACGTTAACGCTCGATTAATCCGTCGCAGCAAGTATAAAAAGGGTGGCTTTGGCCGCCCTTTTTTGTGGCCGCTGCCGTTACACTACAGAACTCAGACCCGCCATGACCTGTCTGAAAACAGGTCGCGCGAGGCGATAAAATTTGTCCAGGAGTAAAGCATGCGTAATCTGATCATCAGCGCCGCACTCGTCGCTGCCAGCCTGTTCGGCATGACTGCCCAGGCTGCCGAAGCCCCCGCCGCCCCTTACGTCGAACTGAGCAATCCGGTTCCGGTCGCCGTTCCGGGCAAGATCGAAGTGGTGGAGCTGTTCTGGTACGGCTGCCCGCACTGCTACGCCTTCGAGCCAGTGATCAATCCCTGGGTCGAGAAGCTGCCTTCCGACGTGAACTTCGTCCGTATCCCCGCCATGTTCGGCGGCCCGTGGAACGCACACGGCCAGATGTTCCTGACCCTGGAAGCCATGGGTGTCGAGCAGAAGGTCCACGCTGCGGTGTTCGAAGCCATTCAGAAAGAGCACAAAAAGCTGACCGACAAGAATGACATGGCGGACTTCCTGGCCACCCAGGGCGTCGACAAGGACAAGTTCCTGGCCACCTTCGACTCTTTCGCCATCAAGGGTCAGATCGCCAAGGCCACCGACCTGGCCAAGAAATATGAAATCTCCGGTGTTCCAACCTTGATCGTCAACGGCAAATATCGCTTTGACGTGGGCTCTGCCGGCGGCGCCGAGCAAGCCCTGCAATTGGCTGACAAACTGATCGACAAAGAGCGAGCGGCTAACAAGGCTGCCGCCAACTAAGGGCAGCACCCGCCATGCGCCGCTGGGGAACTGAACGCATCGTTGGCCTGCACGATCCGCGGGTCAACGAGCATCATCTGGAGTCGACGGGCCTGCCCGAAGACAGCCGTTTGCGCCTGCTCAGTTTCAATATCCAGGTCGGCATCAGTACCGAACGCTATCGGCATTACCTGACCCGGGGCTGGCAACACCTGTTGCCGCACACCGGGCGCGCCGACAATCTGCAGAAAATCGGCAACCTGCTGGGGGACTTCGATCTGGTCGCCTTGCAGGAAGCCGATGGCGGCAGCCTGCGTTCAGGCTACGTCAATCAGGTCGAACATCTGGCCCAGCTCGGCGCCTTCCCCTACTGGTATCAACAGCTCAATCGCAATCTCGGACACCTCGGCCAGCACAGCAATGGCGTGCTCAGCCGCTTGCGCCCGTGGGCGATCGAAGACCATCCGCTGCCAGGGCCGAAAGGTCGCGGAGCGATCCTGGTGCGCTTCGGCGAAGGTCCGGAAGCGCTGGTGGTGGTCATGATGCACCTGGCGCTGGGCGCGCGAGCCCGCAGCATGCAATTGGCGTACATCCGCGAAGTGATTGGCGGTTATAAGCATCAAGTGCTGATGGGTGATATGAACACCCATGCCAGCGACTTGCTGCAACACTCGCCATTGCGAGATCTGGGCCTGCTTGCACCGCAACTGGAAGCGACATTCCCCAGCTGGCGCCCACAGCGCTGCCTGGACCACATCCTGCTGAGCCCTACCCTGACCCTTGAAAAGGTCGAGGTGCTGGCCCAACCCATTTCCGATCACCTGCCGGTCGCGGTAGAGATTCGTCTGCCGGGTTCGCTCACGGCCGATGCATTGCCCGCGTTGAGTCCTGCCCCCACGCGGAACCCCTGAATGAGCGACGAAGCACAGCGCTGGAAAGAGAAGTACCTCAAAAGCATCGAACAACAGGAAAAGCTCGAACGTCGCTGGGACGCCCGCCTCGACTTGCTGCGTCGCGGACTGGTACGCAGCACCCTGGCAGCAGAAGGCACCGACCGCGCCGTAGACCAGTGCATGAAGGAAATGCGCGAAGTCGTGCGCACCGATGACATGGACGCCGGTCTGGCCGCCCTGCTTCCACGCCTGGAAAAAGCCGTGCTCGACTCCGAGCAGCGTCGTGAAACCCGAGTGAACCAGACCAGCGCGGCATTGACCGCACTGGTGACTCAGCTGCAAACATTGCCGCTGCCCCGGGAAGTCAGCCGACCGCTGAAGAACTTCGCCAAACAGCTCGATAGCCGCGTCAGCCAGGCTCGCGAGATTCCTTTGCTGCTCAGTGAACTGAGCGGCTTGCAAGGCAAAGCCTTGAGCCAGGTGGAAAGCCCTGCAGAACCCGGACGCCCTGGTCTGTTGCAACGGTTGTTCGGTCACCGGGACACTGAAGATGCAATAACGCCGCTCGTCCCTGTCGCCGGGCAAGGCGCCATTGCAACGCCTGTCGAAGCGATCCCGGCGCCGATGGCCGCGTCATCGCCCGCAACCACCGAACCCGCACCCGCACCCGCACCCGCACCCGCCATCGATGAACCACGCATCGAAGTTTCGCACCCGACCATCGCGGCCGCCCAGCCACAAGCTGTACAGGCATTATCCGAGACGCCCGAACCTCCTGCTGCCCCTGCAACTGCTGCACCTGCCCTCGATCCGCAGCAAGCGCCCGATTTGCTCCCCGAGACGCATGCCCGACCGGATGAAGCCGACGAAATACCATTACCCGTCGAGACACCCGCGCCTCAGATCGAGCCGGCAATCAATCCCGACGAACTTACGCATGCAGCGCTTCCCGATTCCCCGCCACGGCCTACAGCCCTGGCACCCGGCGAGCCGGAATTGCCCGGCCATGACATGCTCTATGCGCTGCCGGACTCCCCCGAGCCGTCCTATAGCTCGGTGGCCAAGCACATTGAAGACACTCTGCTGGGGCTGCTCGACGATCTGACACTCCCCGAACGGCACCGCCCGCAAGCCGAATCGATGCGTGATCGCCTGAAAAACGGCTTGAACTGGTACGAATTGCTGCCGATCCTCGACGATCTGGCGACTTTGATGCTGGCGATCTCGGACAGTGGCCAGCATGAATTCGAAGCGTACCTTCAACATCTCAACGAACGCCTCGAGTCGTTCCAGAGCAATCTGCAAGCCGCCAGCGCGGGTCATGCCGACAGCCGTTCCGCGGCAGAGGCCATGGATACGCAGATCCGCGAACAGGTCGACGGCCTGCAGACCCGCATGCATGAAGCGGCCGACCTGGAGGGGCTCAAGCATGTTCTGGAGAACCACCTCGAGGGCCTGCTCGGCACCATGGACCAGCACCGCAGGCAGCGCGATGAACGCGAGCAAGAGGTCGCAGCCCGTCTGCACAGTCTGGCCGAACGGGTGGCGCACATGGAGCAGGAAGCCCTGGGCTTTCGCGAACACCTCGAAGAACAGCGCCAGAAAGCATTGATCGACCCGCTGACCGGGCTGCCCAACCGCGCAGCCTGGAGCGAACGGCTTGACCATGAAATCAGCCAATGGCAGCAACACGGTAACACGCTGATGCTGGCCATGCTTGACCTGGATCACTTCAAACGCATCAACGATAGCTACGGTCACCTGGCAGGTGACAAAGTGCTGAAGATCATTGCCACCGTGTTGCGCAAGCGCCTGCGCGGGACGGACTTCATTGCCCGGTTTGGCGGCGAAGAATTTGTCCTGCTGCTGCCGTCTACGGTGCCGGCGGCCGGCATGAAACTGCTGGAACACCTGCGCGCTTCGATCGAAGCTTGCCCATTCCACTTCAAGGGTGAGCGGGTAACGATCACTATTTCGATGGGCCTGACAGCATTCAAACCTGACGAACACAGTGATCTGGCGCTCAAAAGAGCCGATCAGGCGCTCTATAGAGCTAAAAATGCGGGCCGCAACCGAGTGGAGCTGGGCTAGGGGACAGGCTGAGGGCTAATTGTTCCATTTTGTTCAATTGCCCTCCCTACACCAGGCATTACGTTACACTGTTGCATTACTGTCCAGTGTGTATTGCCTCCTGCCATGAAATTTATCGCTCTCATTGTGTCGCTGCTGCTCTTGGCCGGTTGCGCCAGCGGCCCCCGCTTCGACACCAATCATCCTTCCGCCAATCATGACAGCCGCATCCAGTTCGTGGTGCTGCACTACACCTCCGCCTCGATGGAGCGCTCGCTGCAACTGCTGACCCATGGCGAAGTCAGCGCCCATTACCTGATCGGCGACGACAAGAAGGCGACCATCTACAAACTGATGGATGAAAACATGCGGGCCTGGCATGCCGGCGAAAGCCAATGGCAAGGCCGGACCTGGATGAACTCCAGCTCCCTGGGCATCGAAATCGTCAATCCGGGCTTCAAGGACACGCCCACCGGGCGCCTCTGGTACCCCTACAGCGAAGCGCAGGTCCAGTCCTTGATCGTCCTGCTCAAGGACATCAGCAAACGCTACGTCATCAGCCCTCGCAGCATCGTCGGCCATAGCGACATTGCGCCGCTGCGCAAGCTCGATCCGGGCCCGCTGTTTCCATGGAAGCGTCTGGCGGCGGAAGGTATCGGCATCTGGCCGAACGAGCAGGCCGTGGCGCGACAGCAGGTACAGTTTGAAGCACAGCTGCCGAGCATCAGCTGGTACCAGGCACAACTGGCCCGCGTCGGTTATGAAACACCGCAGACCGGCGAACTGGATGTCGCCACGCGCCATGTGATCGCCGCCTTCCAGATGCATTTCCGCCCATCGCGCTTCGACGGTACACCGGATGCGCAAACGGCGGCGCTACTACAGGTTTTGAACCAGACAAAATAATGACGCCCGCCCGACGGTCAGCGCTTTTTTCCAATCAGCAGCTATAACTCATTGGTAATTCTTCGGATATTGCCCTAATGACTGTTGCTAGAGAGACATTCCGTAGTTGGTTCTATCGCCCCTGGTTTCTGGCGATACTGGCGGCTGTCCTGAGTGCAACACTACTGATGACCGGCAGCCTGTTCATCGCCCTGCATCAAGTCGAACAGAGCGAAAGCCAGGAAATGAATGCGCAGGGCGAACGCTTCCTCGCCCGGCTGGAGCAGTTGTTCGGGCAATTGCGCGAAAGCCTTGACGATCTGGAAGCCCAACCGCTGCGCACCTGCAATGAGGAGATGGTCGCGACCCTGCAGCAGGTCAGTTTCAATTATCGTTTCGTCTACGAAGCCGCCTACATGGATGCCCCACGGATCTGTACCAATCGTCCACGCAAGGAAGCGTTGTCGCTGATACGACCACCTGACATCCAGGGTCCCACCTACAGCTACTGGCTGAACACCACCACCGAACCCGATGAAAACCGTGCCGTACTGATGCTCGGGCGCGGCAATTTCCGGGTCGCGACGTCCCGCGGGCATCTGACCGATATGGTCGACCTGTCGCCGGGAAGCAGCCTGCTGGTGGTACTCGACCACGGTACTCGGGCGATTCCGGTACTGGGTGTGTCGCAAGCCTGGCCGCCAAAAATGTGGCCGCCGAAAAGCCGGGATGCGCTGCAAGTCACTCAGTCGCGTCTGATTTACCGCATGCCCACCGACAACCCGGAATACCAACTGGTGTTGATCAGCCCCCGCGGCGGCCCCCATATACCGCCGGTGTGGTGGTGGTTGTTGCCGGTCTGCGTGGGATTGGCCTTATGCGTGGGTTTTCTGGTGTTTCTGCTGGTGCGCCAGCGGCAGTCCCTGGACGCCGAGCTGACCGGCGCCATACGCCGGGGCGAATTGCAGGTGCTGTATCAACCGATCTTCGACCTCGACAGCCGTAACTGCGTCGGCGCCGAGGCCTTGCTGCGCTGGCGCCGGCCGGATGGGACCCTGACCAGCCCTGACCTGTTCATTCCAATGGCGGAGAACACCGGGCAGATCCGCCAGATGACCGACTTCGTCCTGCAACGCTTGCTGGAACAACTGGGGCAATTGCTGCGAGCCAATCCGCAGCTGTACATCTCGGTCAACCTGGCGGCGTGTGACGTGATGGTGCCGCGAATCGGCCAGGTGATGGCACGCCTGCTGACCCTGCATCGTGTTGCCGCCAAACAGATTGCCTTTGAGGTTACCGAACGCGGGCTGATCGATGTGGTGGTGGCCCGGGAAAATCTGCAAGCCTTACGCGATGTCGGGCATCAGGTGCTGATCGATGACTTTGGCACCGGCTATTGCAGCCTTGCGTATCTGCAAACCCTGCCGGTGGATTGCCTGAAAATCGACAAAGCCTTTATCGATGCGCTGGGCCATGACGCAGCTAGTAGCGGTGTGGCTCCACACATCATCCACATGGCGCAATCACTGCACCTGAAGGTTATTGCCGAAGGCATTGAGCATGAAGCGCAGGCAGCGCTACTGAGCAGTGAAGGTGTGAAGTTTGGCCAGGGCTGGTTGTTCGCCCATGCATTGAGTGCTGTGCAGTTCATCGAACTGATTACCCGTGGTCGCCGACTGGCCAGCCGACGCCTGGACGACGAAGCGTAAAGTGCACTACACCGTCAACGCCATGTAGAACTGCGTGCCCTGCCCTGGCCGCGAATAGACGCCCATCCGTCCGCCGTGCAATTGCACGATCTCCTTGCACAGCGCCAGACCCAGCCCGGCCCCGCCTTTCTTGCGGCCGACTTGTACAAAGGGCTCGAAGATCCGTCCCTGCTGTCCGTAGGCAATGCCTTCGCCGTTATCTTCAACGCTGATGATCACCCGCTCGCCATGACGCCGGGCCTGCAAGCGTATGAGGCCACCCGAGGCGGTATGGCGCAGGGCATTGTCGATCAGGTTGTCGAGCACCCGATCCAATTGCGGCTGATCGGCCTGCAGGCGCGGCAATGGCCCCTGCACTTCCACCAACAATTCGATGCCTTTCTCCTCGGCGCCACTGGTAAAGCGTAGCTGCGCCTGCTCGAGCAAATCCTCGATGGAGCACGGCGCCAAGGTGAGTTTCTGCAAACCGTTCTGGTAACGGGAGAAATTCAGCAAGTCGTTGATCAGCTGCATCAGGCGCTGCATTTCTTCGTTCACCGTATCCAGCAGATCGGCTTCACGGGAGTCCGGGGCAAAATGTGCGCGTTCGCGGAACAGGCCAAATGCCATGTGCATGCCGGTCACCGGCGTCCGTAGCTCATGGGAGGCGCGTAACACGAACTCGCTGCGCACCCGCTCGAATGCGCGTTGCTCGGTGACGTCATGCAGCACCATGACCGCACCGAGAATTTGCCCTTGGGTATGAATGACCGGCGTCAAGCTGTAGGTCAGCAACCGCGCCTCGCCATCGACCTCGATGCTCAAATCCTCCGGCGCTCGCTCCAGCGTGCCGCCGCGCAGCACCAGTTGCAGCTGTTCATCGAGTTCGGGACGCTGCAATGCCGCGCCCAACCCCAGGCCAACCCGTTCGTCGTCCCAGCCCAACTGGCGCTGCGCCACCGGGTTGAGGTGCTCCAGGTGACCCTGGCGATCGATCATCAGCAAGCCGTCGTCGATACTGTCGAGCACCGCCAGCAGCCGCTGCTGACCGGCAAGCAGTTCATCGACGTTGGTGGCCTGATGTTCACGCAGCGCCTCGGCCATGATTCCGAAGCGTTTGGTCAGCTGGTTCAGCTCAATCGCCGAGGAGACCGGCAGGGTGACGTCGAAATTGCCCTGGCCGATGTTATCCGCCGCCTGCGCCAGGGCCTCGATGGGCTCGCCGAAACGCCGGGCGATGGCATGGGCCGTCACAAAGCCAATGATCAACACGGCCAGCCCGACCAGACCCAGCAGGCCAGCGATCAGCAATGCACGTTCACGGGCCTGCCGCTCGATTTGCGTGATGTCATCCAGCGCACGCTTGTGTTCGGTGATCAGACCATTTCGCAGGGCGTTGAATTTTTCGGTGAGTTCGTCGCCGCCGCTCAGCACACGTGTCGGGTCAGGCGAAACTTCATATGCCTTGATAAAGCTCAGGTAGTCAGCCTTGGCTTTCTTGAAACCGTATTCGCTGCCGATGCTCGCCGGCTCCTGGGCGATCCCCTCTTCCAGCAATTCGAAGTAACGCTGTTTGGATGCTTCGAAGGCCGCAGAATCCGGTTGATCGCTGAGCATGATGATCAACTGGTCACCCAGCGCCTGGCGCAGCTTGAGCCCGATATCGAGGGCGACGAAGTTGTTGCGTACCAGTGCTTCCTGGCTCCCGGCCATCTGCATCACGCTGACCAGCCCCAGCAACAGCCCGAGCAGCGCAACGGTGATCAGTGCGGAAATACTCAGGAACAGCCGGGTCCGCAACTTCATCGCCAGTTTCATCGCTGGCGGCTCACAAATTGTACTGCTTGCGTTTGCGATACAGCGTGGACGCATCGATACCCAGCGTCTTGGCGGCTTGATCCAGCGTGCCGGCGGTGGCGAGAACCGCGCCGATATGGGCTTTCTCCAGTTCATCAAGGCTCAGGGCAGCGCCAATGCGCGGAGCATTGTTGACCGGTGCTTCCGCCATGCCCAAGTGACTGATCTCTACCCGCTCCTGCGGGCAAATGATGCTCGCCCGCTCCACCACGTTGCGAAGCTCACGAATATTCCCCGGCCAGCGATACCCCAGCAACGCTTCGCGGGCCTCATCACTGAAACCCCGGGCCGGGCGGGCGTACTCTTTGACGAAGCGCGCCAGAAAGCGGTCGGCGAGATTAAGGATGTCTTCCCTGCGCTCGCGCAGCGGTGGCAGGTGCAAAGTGATGACGTTCAGGCGATAGAGCAGGTCTTCGCGAAAACGTCCGTCGCGAACCATGTCTTCGAGGTTCTGGTTGGTGGCCGCGAGAATGCGCACATCGGCGCGGCGGGTGACCGGATCGCCCACACGCTCGTACTCTTTGTCCTGAATAAATCGCAGTAACTTTGGTTGTAAAACCAACGGAAAATCGCCGATTTCGTCGAGAAACAGCGTGCCGCCATCCGCCTGGTTGACCCGACCCAAGGTACTTTCACTGGCCCCTGTGAACGCTCCGCGACTATGGCCGAACAGTTCGCTTTCCATGAGTTCGGCTGTCAGCGACGGGCAGTTGATGGTGATGCAGGACTTCTTCGCCCGCTTGCTCCAGCCGTGAATGGCTTGAGACAGCTCGCCTTTACCCGTGCCGGACTCGCCGAGAATCAGGATATTGGCATCGGTGCTGGCCACCTGACGGGCCGTTTCCAGCACGACTTTCATCGCCGGGCTATGGGAATCCAGGCCGTCCTTGGGTTTGCGCACCTCGCCTTCCAGAGCTTCCAGGCGCGCCGACAATTGCCGCACTTCAAGCTGCTTGGCAGTGGCCAGCCGCAATTGGTCGGGGCTGCACGGCTTGACCAGATAATCGGCAGCACCGGCCTGAATGGCGTCGACGGCCGTATCCACCGCCGAGTGCGCGGTGACGATTACCACACGCATCCAGGGCGCTTGAATGCGCATCTGGGCCAATACATCGAGGCCGTTATCTTCACCCAGGCGCAGATCGAGGAAGCACAGGTCGAAGACCTGGCGTTGCAGCAACGCGTCGGCTTGCGCGGCGCTGTTGGCAGTCGCCACGCTGTAGCCTTCATCTTCGAGGCAATAGCGGAAGGTTCGCAGGATGGCGGACTCATCATCCACCAGAAGAATACGGCCTTGATGCTCAGTGGCTGATTCCATTTTCCTACGCTCCATAATGAATGTTCTTGGTTTAGTCCCGGAAAAATCGGGCAAGTTGCATGGTTCATTCTGATCCATTCCCGTCATGGCAGGGTAGTTATCTACTGCCCCACCGGTTTTCGCCTGATTTCGTATTCCTTTTATAGACAGCTTCTGCTCAGACGATGAATCACGTCTTTTTCTGACAGCTACGCCCTCCTCTCAATTCCAAAAATATTGCAATAACCGTCAGCCGATCGTGCATTACGCACGACCGTGAAAAGCTCCATCGTGCAGGATGCGTCCGAAAGGACTTGCGACACCATCATAACCAATTGATATATAAGTATTTTTTTACGAAAAAAATCTGGCACGCAGGCTGCAATGTCGTGAGTAACGCAGGGCAACCAACAAATCGCCCTCAACCCGACTACCCCGAGTGGGAGGAGCTTCAGGATGAATCGCCAACGTGCCACCCCATTGCTGCTCTCGCCACTGCATCTCCAGCAAGGCGTGTTCGCCGTGTTGGCGCTGCTGATCACCTTGATCGGCGGCCAGCAGTTTGTGCGCTGGGAGCAAAGCCAACAGCAAGAAGGGCCAAGCGTGTCGTTTCAGCACCCGACCCAAACCCACTTCAGCGCCGCCAGCAACGGTATGGCCGACAGCAGTTCGATGCGAATGATGGACGTCGACCAACACCAGGCGATGGATGAAATGCCTCGCCAGGAGCGCTGGGTGTTCTAAGTACACACACTTGGCGCGCTCAAAGCGCCGGGAAACGCAGCACCTCTAAATAGAAGCGTAAGGAGAATCACCATGTTGAGCTGGGCAATCACATTCTTGATCATTGCCATTGTCGCCGCCGTATTGGGCTTCGGTGGTATCGCGGGCACCGCCACGGGTATCGCCAAGATTCTCTTTGTCGTGTTCCTGGTGATGTTTATTGCTTCCTTCTTCTTTGGCCGTCGAGGTCGAGGCTGAACATAATCGTTGGTAGAGACACTGGCAGCCGCCCTACTGTTGGGCGGTGCCGCCCCGGGTTCTAGCGGGCAGGCACACTCCGATTCCTTGGCAGACCGCACCACGGTACGCAGGAATGGTTGATGGAGCAGCCCGAAAAGGACCCGGACAAGTACGGAATTCAGATATACGAGAGAAGCCATCGCTTCTTCCCCTGCGCCTACCCGAGGAAGGCCGGCGCATGACCAAGGGGTCGGGACGTTCTGCCTGTTTCAGGGGCGGAGTGACCTACGGGTACAGGGAGTACCTGCGCAAGGGCCGGGTCAGGAAAAGCTGCGTCGCAAGTTCGCCGGTCAACCACGACTCGACGGACTTGCGAAGGGCTTCACGTGCAAAGTGTTGAACTAGAGCGATCCCTTCGTTTTCACCCCCTCCCCTCGATAATCCCTCTGCTCTTCCCCGAAAAATACTTTTCCCGGTGTTTCGCCAGCGACCGTATATCGAGAAAAATTGCCTGCCTTTCGCCGTAAATCTTTCCCGCGCCCTGTGGGATTTTCCCGAAAACACCCTTCCATTCGACTGATCAAAAAACACTCAATCTGCGCTGTGATGGCCGGTTCACGGCACTTTTGCCTGCCGAAATGTCATATTCGAACCGTTTGCGACGTCGCTTTCAGTGAAAAAACCTCATGCCGATTCGGCATAGGGTAGGCGTTTACGGCATTAGACGTCGCTTCCTTGCATCGGAATAGTTGCGCCTTTTTTCGCCTGCCAGAGAGCCATCAACAAGCGCTCCGGGGCTCCTTATACGGGGGCAGATGCACACGACTTTTTCGCCACAAGCGTTCCAGTTCGCGCATCTGCCCGAGTCAAACTGAAGTAAGGGTAAAGATATGAAGAAGGCAAAGCTTAGCCTCGCCTGGCAGATCCTCATCGGTCTGGTCTTGGGGATTGCAATCGGTGCGCTGCTCAACCATTTCAGTGCCGAGAAAGCCTGGTGGATCAGCAACGTTCTGCAACCGGCAGGCGATATCTTTATCCGTCTGATCAAGATGATCGTGATCCCGATCGTGATCTCCTCCCTGATCGTCGGCATCGCCGGCGTCGGTGATGCGAAGAAGCTCGGCAGCATCGGCCTGAAAACCATCATTTACTTCGAAATCGTCACCACCATCGCCATCGTCGTCGGCCTGCTGTTGGCCAACCTGTTCCATCCGGGTGCGGGCATCGACATGAGCACCCTGGGTACCGTGGACATCTCCAAGTACCAGGCGACGGCGGCTGAGGTTCAGCATGAACACGCGTTCATCGAAACGATCCTCAACCTGATCCCGTCCAACATCTTCGCGGCCATGGCCCGCGGCGAAATGCTGCCGATCATCTTCTTCTCGGTGCTGTTCGGCCTCGGTCTGTCGAGCCTCAAGCCTGAGCTGCGCGATCCGCTGGTAACGATGTTCCAGGGCGTCTCGGAAAGCATGTTCAAGGTCACTCACATGATCATGAACTACGCCCCGATCGGCGTTTTCGCACTGATCGCGGTGACGGTGGCCAACTTCGGCTTCGCATCCTTGCTGCCGCTGGCGAAACTGGTGATCCTGGTTTACGTCGCCATCGCTTTCTTCGCCTTCGTGGTCCTGGGCCTGATCGCTCGCCTGTTCGGCTTCTCGGTGATCAAGCTGATGCGCATTTTCAAGGATGAGCTGGTACTGGCCTACTCCACCGCCTCCTCCGAAACCGTGCTGCCGCGCGTGATCGAGAAGATGGAAGCCTACGGTGCGCCGAAAGCCATTTGCAGCTTTGTGGTGCCGACCGGTTACTCGTTCAACCTCGACGGTTCGACCCTGTACCAAAGTATCGCGGCCATCTTCATTGCTCAGCTGTACGGCATCGACCTGTCGATCAGCCAGCAACTGTTGCTGGTCCTGACCCTGATGGTCACCTCCAAAGGCATCGCTGGTGTACCGGGCGTGTCCTTCGTGGTGCTGCTGGCCACCCTGGGTAGCGTGGGTATCCCGTTGGAAGGCCTGGCCTTCATCGCCGGTGTCGACCGCATCATGGACATGGCCCGTACCGCGCTGAACGTGATTGGCAACGCCTTGGCCGTGCTGGTCATCGCTCGCTGGGAAGGCATGTACGACGATGCCAAGGGCCAGCGCTACTGGAATTCCCTGCCGCACTGGCGCAGCAAAGAAAAGCTGCCGGTGGGTGAGGTTTCCACCAACTGATAGCGGAACCCTGTGGAGTCTTGCTTTTATGTGGGAGCCAGCCTGCTGGCGATAGCGGTGTATCAAACAACAGAGATGTTGAATGTGCCGGCCTCATCGCCAGCAGGCTGGCTCCCACAGTGACCCGAGCAAGCCACACAAACAAACCCCGGAGAAATCCGGGGTTTGTCGTTTCTGGCCACCCCGCTATCATTCGCGCATCTTTTGGGGGATTTGACTGATGCTTAATGGCCTGTGGCTTGGCTTCTTCATCGTGGCCGCCGTATCGGCGCTGGCGCAATGGCTGATCGGCGGCAACGCCGGGATCTTCGCGGCGATGGTGGAAAGCATTTTCGCCATGGCCAAATTGTCGGTCGAGGTCATGGTCCTGCTGTTCGGCACCCTCACCCTCTGGCTGGGTTTTCTGCGGATTGCCGAGAAAGCCGGGATCGTCGAAAGGCTGGCCAAGGCCCTCGGCCCGCTGTTTCTGCGGTTAATGCCTGAAGTGCCGGCCGGTCACCCGGCCATCGGCCTGATCACTCTGAACTTCGCCGCCAACGGCCTGGGCCTGGACAATGCCGCCACGCCGATCGGCCTCAAGGCCATGAAGGCCCTGCAGGAACTCAACCCCAGTGACACCATCGCCAGCAACGCGCAGATCCTGTTCCTGGTGCTCAACGCCTCCTCCCTGACCCTGCTGCCGGTGACGATTTTCATGTACCGCGCCCAGCAAGGCGCGCCCGATCCGACGCTGGTGTTCCTGCCGATTCTGCTGGCCACCAGTTGCTCGACCATCGTCGGCTTCCTGGCCGTGGCGTTCATGCAACGCCTGCGTGTCTGGGACCCGGTGGTGTTGGCGTACATCATTCCCGGTGCCCTCATCCTTGGCGGTTTCATGGCGTTGCTGGCGACGCTTTCTGCCACCGCCCTGGCCAGTTTGTCGTCGATCCTCGGCAATCTGACGCTATTTGGGATCATCATGCTGTTTCTGGTGATTGGCGCGTTGCGCAAAGTGAAGGTCTATGAGGCGTTCGTCGAAGGTGCCAAAGAGGGTTTCGACGTCGCGAAGAACCTGCTGCCGTATCTGGTGGCGATGCTCTGCGCCGTAGGCGTGCTGCGGGCGTCCGGGGCACTGGATTTCGGCCTGGACGGGATTCGTCACCTGGTTGAATGGGCGGGCTGGGACACGCGCTTCGTCGACGCGTTGCCGACGGCGATGGTCAAGCCATTCTCCGGCAGTGCCGCCCGGGCGATGCTGATCGAAACCATGAAAACATCGGGGGTGGACAGCTTCCCGGCACTGGTAGCGGCGACGATCCAGGGCAGTACCGAAACCACATTCTATGTGCTGGCCGTTTACTTCGGCGCGGTGGGCATCCAGCGCGCGCGGCATGCGGTGGGGTGTGCGTTGTTGGCGGAGTTGGCGGGCGTCCTGGGCGCTATCGGCGTCTGCTACTGGTTCTTCGGCTAAACCCAAAACATTGTGGGAGCGAGCCTGCTCGCGAAAGCGGTGTGTCATTCAGTATTGATGTTGTCTGACAGTACGCCTTCGCGAGCAGGCTCGCTCCCACAGGGGCCTCGGCGGCTTCAAGGCCGTGGTGGTGGCGCCAGTTTCTGCCCTTGATCAACTACCCAAGCCACAACCTGCGCCGTCAGCTGATCATTGGCCTGGCCGAACCCGCTGACGACGGCAGGCACCTTCACATCGCCCAATGGCTGGCGCACTTCAAAGCGGCGGCTGGCAAGGATGCGCTGGTCATAGCCGCGCACCAGCAGCGCATCCATCCGCACGACAACGCTGGCGGCGGTGCCTTGATACTCCGTCTGGAACGCCTGCAGATTGCCGCCCAATTCCAGGTCTGCCAGGAAGTTGCTGTCGTCGGTGCTGAGCAACGTCACCCGGCCATCGCGCTGAAAACCATCCAGCAGACGATTGCGCAGCAGCACCGGTGCCGGGTCGCTCCAGCGCGAGCCCTTGTAGCTGCTGATCACATCGCCCTGGGGGATGACGGCAATGTTCGGGCTGTTCAACGCCTCGCTGGCCTGGGGTTTGTTCAGGCGCAGCGACCAGCGCTGCGGCGTGTCATGGCTGGCCGATACACTGCTTTGCGCCGACGGCAATCGATAGACATCGAACGGCTCGGACTCGGGCAGGATCGAGCATGAGCTGATCAGCGTAAAGCCGGCGAGGAGGGCGAGGGCGGTCAGCTTCATGGGGTGAATTCCTTGTTCTTGTCACTGCCCAGCAGGTAGCCGCTGGGGTTGGCCTCCAGGCGTTGCGAAATAGTGCGTAGCGAGGTCAGGGTTTCCCGCAGCTCGCGCACCGCCGGGGCCAGGCCATTGAGGCCCTGCATCCCGCTGTTGAGCGAATCCTGATTGGCGCTGAGCAGTTTGTTGATCGTCGCGCTGCTCTGTTCCAGCGACTTCATGGCCTGTTCAGCGCTGCCGAACATCTGCTTGCCCTGATCGTTGAGCAAACCGTTGGCGTTGCGCATCAGCGCCGAGGTCTGTTCCATCATGGTGCTGGCCTGCTTGCCGACAGAAGCCAGTTGCTGCATGGCCAGGCGCAGGTCGCCGCGCTGCTCGGCGATGGTGCCGGTGGTTTGCTCCAGATGCTCGAGAGTCTTGCTGATGCGTTCGATGTTTTCCGTCGAGAACATCAGATTGGCGTTGTGCATCAGCATGTTCACGCCGGACATCAGGTCGTTGCTGTCGTTGAGCAGACGGGCGATGGGCGAGGGTGAAGCGACGATCACCGGCAGCTTGCCGTCCTTGCCCTTGAGCGTCGGACTTTGCGGTGTGCCGCCACTGAGCTGGATGATCGACGTCCCGGTGACCCCGGTCAGCGCCAGCTTGGCCTGGGTGTCTTCCTTGACCGGCGTATCGCCGCCCAGACGGATCCGCGCCAGCACCCGGCGCGGGTCTTCCGGGTCCAGGCGCAGCAACACCACGTCGCCGACCTTGATCCCGCTGTATTGCACGGAGCTGCCCTTGGACAAGCCGCTGACCGCCTCGTTGAACACGACTTCGTAGTCCTTGAATTCGGTGTCGACGCTGGACTTGGCCAGCCACAGGCCGAAGAGCAGGGCGCCTGTCACCACAATCACGGTGAACAGGCCGATCAATACATGATGGGCTCGGGTTTCCATGTCAGACCTCGTTGAGCTGTTGAGCGGCCGTCAGCGCCGCGCGGCCGCGAGGGCCGTGGAAGTATTCGTGAATCCAGGCGTCGTCGGTTTCCGAGACCACGTCGATGGCATCGGCCACCAGCACTTTCTTCTGCGCCAGCACCGCCACGCGATCGGTGATGGTGTAGAGCGTGTCGAGGTCGTGGGTCACCAGAAAAACGCTCAGGCCCAGGGCGTCACGCAGGGTCAGGATCAATTGATCGAACGCGGCAGCACCAATCGGATCGAGGCCGGCGGTGGGTTCGTCGAGAAACAGGATGTCCGGGTCCAGTGCCAATGCCCGCGCCAGCGCCGCACGCTTGATCATCCCGCCAGACAGGGAGGCGGGGTATTTGTCCGCCGCCGACAGCGGCAACCCGGCGAGGGCCATCTTGACCGCAGCCAGGTGTTCGGCATCGTCACGGCTCAGCCCGGCATGCTCGATCAAGGGAAGGGCAACGTTCTCGGTCACCGTCAATGAAGAGAACAGGGCGCCTTTCTGAAACAGCACGCCGAAGCGCCGTTCGACCAGGGACCGCTCATGCTCGGACAGCGTCGGCAGGTTTTTACCAAACACTTTCACCACGCCCTCGCTGGGCTGGCGCAAGCCGACGATGCTGCGCAACAGCACCGATTTGCCACTGCCGGAGCCACCGACCACGGCCAGGATCTCGCCCCTGTACAAATCCAGGTCGAGGTTCTCATGCACGCTCTGGTGGCCGAAGCGATTGCACAGGCCACGGACTTCGATCACCGCCTCTGCAGGCGCTCGGGGTACACGGCTCACCAGCTCATCTCCATGAAAAACAGCGCGGCCACGGCATCGAGCACGATCACCACGAAAATCGACTGCACCACGCTGGAGGTGGTGTGCGCACCGACGGACTCGGCGCTGCCGCTGACCTTGAAACCTTCCAGGCAACCAATCGCGGCGATCAGGAAGGCAAAGATCGGCGCTTTGACGATCCCCACCAGAAAGTGCTGTACGCCGATGTCCGATTGCAGCAGCGACAGAAACATCGCCGGGGAAATATCCAACGATATCGCGCAGACCACACCGCCGCCGACGATCCCTGACAGCATCGCCAGAAAGGTCAGCATCGGCAGTGCGATCAGCAGGGCCAGAACGCGCGGCACCACCAGCAACTCCATCGGGTCGAGACCCAGGGTGCGGATGGCGTCGATTTCTTCGTTGGCCTTCATCGAACCGATCTGCGCGGTGAACGCACTGGCGGTACGCCCAGCCATCAGGATGGCGGTCAGCAGCACGCCGAATTCGCGCAGGAAGGAGAACGCCACCAGGTCCACGGTGAACACCGTCGCACCGAAACTGGCCAACACCGTCGCCCCGAGAAACGCCACCACGGCACCCACCAGAAAAGTCAGCAGGGCGACGATGGGGGCGGCGTCCAGGCCGGTCTGCTCGATGTGCGCGACCATCGGGGTGATGCGCCAGCGTTTCGGGCGAAACAGGCCGCGAAGGATGGTTTCCAGAATCAGGCCGACGAAACCCAGCAGTTGCAGGGTGTCCTGCCAAACGGTGTCCACCGCGCGGCCAATACGGGTCAGCAGTTGAATGCCGACACTGATTTCCGGCTCTTTGATCGGCACACAGAAATCGGTCAGGGAGCGATAGACCGTTTGCAGCAACGCGCGGTCGGCGGCCGAAAGGGTGCAATCGGGGTGTTCGGCGGATCGCCCCAGCCGTTCGGAGCCCAGCAGTTCCACCAGCAACGAGGCACCCGCCGTGTCGAGGGCGCCGAGGCCATTGAGGTCGATATGGGTGCTGTCGTCGTACTGGCCTTCGAGCTTTTCGCTCAAGTGCTTGAGGTCGGCGTAATGGGCGAGCGTCCAGTCCCCCGTCACCCGGATCCGGGTCGGGGAGTGCGAGGTGTCCAGTTGGGCATTGCCGGCCACTGTGCTGCTGGTCATAAGCTCCGTGCTTTTTCGGCTATTTACGCAGACCTACGTAATAGCACGAACTGTCTTACTTTTCTTTGATCGGTGTGCTGTCGGTGATCTTGAAGCGCAGTACCCCGATCAACTGACCGTCTTCGGTCAGCACCCGGACCTGCCATTTGCCCGCCGGGTTGCCGGGGAAGTTCTGCTTGTGGGTCCAGGCGCGATAGCCTTCCTTGCGGCCACCGTGAATATCCAGCGCGATGCGATCGACCTCTTTGCCGTTGAACTGCCAGACATGATAAATCCGCTCGTCGAGGCCGCGCGGAGCATTGATCGCGGTATAGGCATACAACCCGTCGCCACGGATCTGCTCGGCGCTGACTTCTTCCAGACTCTTGCCGGGCGTGCGGTCCTGCATTTGCGTGCTGATGGCCACTTCGGTCATCCACAGCGTCGCCGGCGGTACCCACGAACGCAGCACCCAGCCCACGCCACCGATGCCTACGGTGATACTGAGGATCGCCACGGCGTTGCGCACGGTGCGGATCGGGAAGATCGAAGCGAGGCTCGGGAATGACAACAGCACCGCGATGCCCAGCGCCCACTTGAAACTTTGTGAGGTGGTCAGGTGCATGATCACCGGTAACGCGGTGAGCAGGGCGGCAAACAGGGTCAGCGTATGCAACGCCAGGAACGCCCAGCGCCGCGGCGCCAGCCACTTGTAGTAGAGCGGGTCGACGATGGAGATCAATGCCGCGATACCCAACAGCCCGGTGAAGAACAGTTGGCCGCTGTTCCAGGTGGTGGTGATGAAAAAGAACGGCAGGACGAAGAACAGGCTTTCCTGATGGATCATCTGCGTTGCATAACGCAGCAGGGGCTGGGGAATTTCCCGCTTGAAGATTTTGGTGAACAGCTTGGTCAGGCTGTTTTCCAGCATCAGCCAGACCCAGCTGATCAGCATGATGGTGGTGATCCAGCTCGCCAGCCCCTGTTGCCGATCCACCAGGATGAAGCTGCCGACCCCGGAAATAAAGCCACCGAGCGCAATGACCCCGGGGTAGCGCTTCATCAGTTCGAGGATGCGCTGTACGAAAAGGGTCAGGGTCGGCATTCGGCGGTTCACAGTCGTCGTAGGAAAAATCCTCGACAGGGTACCGCTGGCGGGGCGGTGTGGCGAGGGGCCACAGCCGGTTGACGTGCGAAACTTGTGGGAGCGAGCCTGCTCGCGAAGAGGTCGGCAGATCCCGCATTGATATCGCCTGCTTTGCCGCCTTCGCGAGCAGGCTCGCTCCCACAAGGATCTCTTACTTTCTGCGATGAAAGCGCCAGGCCGCCAGACTGAGTACGATCAATCCCAGTAATCCGGCCATCACCCACAACAACTGATCATCACTGAGCAACGGCTTTTCAACCCGGACATACCCCGGTTGCAGGAGCAATTCGCGCATCGCCTTGTTGGCTTCTGCCAGAGTCACCGCTTGCAGCTCCTTGGCCGGATTGGCGAAACGGCCGTCCTCGTAGTCCCCAAGGGCGCTCCAGTAGTAATCGGCCAGCGCGCTGTTGCCTTGCACGGCCCAGGCCTGGCGGGCGATGGCGGCCTGTTTGAGGCGGTTGAAGGTCTCGGCATTCAGACCGTCCTTGAGCAACCCGGCCTTCATTTCATCCAGCACCTTTTGCGCTTCGACCACGTCATCGCGCTCCAGATCGGCGTTGAGGCTCATGAAGCCCACACCGCCGAACACCTCACGCTCGGCCCACGGGCCGTAGGACAAACCGTGCGCCAGGCGCAGCTGGCGATACAGCGCCCAGTCCAGATAATCCTTGAGCAGGTCGAAGGTTTGGTCGTGCTGATCCTCCAATACCGGTTCCGGTACCAGCCAATGCAGCTTGGCCCCACCGCCTACAAAGCCGCGGGTCAGGTTGCGTTCATGGGCGGCACTGGCCTGGATTTGCGGCAGCGGCGGGTGGCCCGTCGGTTCGACAGGCTTGAGCACGCCATACGCCCGCTCCAGATAAGCCGGCAGCAAGCGGTCAAGATCACCGACCACGATCAACGTCATATTGTTGGGCGCGTACCAATCCTTGCGCACCTTCTCCAGTTGTTCGCGAGTCAGTTGATCGACTTCCGCACGTTCAGGGCACTTGAGACCCAGCTCGACGGCCAGTTGCTTGCTCGCGGTATGCCCCAGATCCTGGCGATCCAGCCAACGCTGCAAATGCGTGTAGTGGCCGCCGTCTTCGCGCTCGACCACTTGCTTGGCGGCGTTGATGGCGTTGTCGTCGAAGCGGGTCTGGGTCAGCAGCGCCAGCAGCAGGTCGAGGACTTTGCGCTGGTTTTTGGCCGGGGCTTCGATCACGAAGGTGGTGTCGGCATTGCTGGTAAAGGCGTTCCATTCGCCCCCCAGGGCTTGCATGCGTTCTTCCAGGCCGCCTTCGCCGCTGGCGTCGATGCCGCTGAACAGCAAGTGTTCAAGCAAGTGCGGCAACTCTTTCTCGGCGCAGCCGAAATCATCGATACCCACGCCGACCACCAGGCGAATCGCCACATGCCCGCGTTCGGTGCCGGGCTTGAGCAGCAATTGCAGGCCGTTACGCAGGGTGTAGCCCTCGACCTGGAAGCGATCCAGGGCTAGCGACGGTAATGAGCCAAGCAACAGACAGGCGAACAACAGGCAACGCATAACGAGCTTCCATACGGCTGATTGGAGATCCATGTCGTCAGTCAGGCCGTCTTCGCGAGCAGGCTCGCTCCCACATGGTTTTGTGAACCCTGCAAA
>NZ_JBSVWS010000076.1:0-26842 GCF_054071155.1 Pseudomonas sp. SDO5532_S415
CCACAGGGATCTCACATGCACTGAAGATCCATTGTGGGAGCGAGCCTGCTCGCGAAGGCGTCCTCAGCTACGCAGATGAGTCAAAGGTAGTTCGGTGCTATTGAGTACCTGGTTCAACACAAAACTCGACCGCACGCTGGTCACCCCTTCAATCCGCGTCAGATGCCCCAGCAACAATTTCTGGTAATGGTCCATGTCCGGCACCACGACCTTGAGTTGATAGTCGGCATCCATCCCGGTCACGAGGCTGCATTCCAGTACCTGCGGCAAGGTACGAATGGCCGCTTCGAAGTTCTCGAAACGCTCCGGCGTGTGCCGGTCCATGCCGATCAGCACGTAGGCCGTCAGGCTCAGGCCGAGCATCTTGCGGTCGAGCAGGGCGACCTGGCGGGAAATGTAGCCGTCATCCTCCAGTTGCTTGACCCGACGCGAGCAGGGTGAAGGGGACAGGCCGATGCGTTCGGCCAGCTCCTGATTGGAGATGCGCGCGTCGCGCTGCAATTCAGCCAAAATGCTCAGGTCATAACGGTCGAGTTTGCTCATCAAACGGTCCCTTGTCGTATCTATTGCGGCAGATTATCTATCCAGGGTTAAAAATTGCGCAAGTGATGTTTATTTGAGCAATCTTCGCAATCCTCTGTCGGCGCTCCCAGCCTATTCTTATCACCAGAATCACTGCTCGGACAAACAGTCCAGTGCGGCTCGCCCAAACAGGCCAGCTGCGGTCGCCACTCCCACAGGGGATGAGCCGGCCCCCGAGCTACACACTGTCCAGAAGACGGCGTGAGGTGAGCCGACGTCAAAAGCGTCGAGCACGGACGAAGTTCTCAAGGGGAGGCCGACGGGTCTCCCCTTTTTCTTTGCCTGGAATTTGATCGGCCACCCTCAATAAATAAGTTGCGCGACTGATAACCTGTTGCAGAACCGGCCAATGCATCGCCAGTCTTACCTACAGGCCCTAACCCGCAATGAGGAAAAGCATGAAGTCGCGCATCTGGCGTTTGGCCGGTGTTGGTTTGCTGATTATCGGTGTTGAGGTCAGTGTCGCTGCGCAATCGCAAGCCGATGAGCCGCAGAACCGGGGGGCCGAGGGTGGGCAGCACGGGGACGGTGGCCATCAGGGCGACAATAGTCAGGGCCGTGGTGGCAACAATCAGCCACGCCAGCAGAACAACGACATCATTCGAGGCGACAACAGTCGCCAGTTCGAGCGCGACGGTCATCAAAACAATGCCCAGAATCAGAATGGCGGCCAATGGCAGAGCCGTCCGCAGCCCGACTTCAACAACCCGGTTCGGCCACCACCGCCACCGCCGCAACTGCCGGCTAACGATTTACCCATCCAGGGTCGGCCCGACACCGTGCAACAGGCTCAACAGCCACGGCGTGGTTACTACCAGGACCAGCCGCGGCGCAATGATCCCAACCAGCACTGGAACGGCTATATAGGCGCACCGTCCAATGACCCTCGGGGGCCTGGGCGCAGCAACGGTTGGGGCCCCGGCCCGCAGTATCGGCCCGGTCATGTGATCGACCGCTTCCCGGATCGCGACTATCGCGTGCCATACCGTGGCATGGATTACTACTATTCCGGTGGCTATTGGTATCGCCCGTTGGGCCCGCGCTATGTGGTGGTCGAGCCGCCGCGCGGGATCCGGGTCCGCTATCTGCCTGACTACGCCGAGCAAGTCTTGATCGGTGGGTCGGTGCTGTTCCTTGCCGCCGGGTCGTATTACGCCTGGCAGGACAGCACCCAGGATTACGTCGTGGTCGAGCCACCCATGAACACCGTGCAGCCGCAACCGGTCAGCAACGGTTACGACGTGGTGGCATACCCTGCCAGCGGCCAGTCGCAGGAGCAGGTCAATCAGGACGGTTACGAGTGCTATCAATACGCGGTGCAGCAGAGTGGCTTCGATCCGCGAACCGCGACTTATCAACCCGCCCCGTCAGTGGTGCAAACCTACCGCCAGGCACAGGGCAATTGCCTGAGCAGTCGCGGCTATCAAGTTCAGTAGCAGCTACAAGCTACAAGCTACAAGCTACAAGCTACAAGCTACAAGCTACAAGCTGTACGAATTAGGCTTCTGGCTTGCAGCTTAAAGCTTGGCGCTTGGAGCTGCTTTCATAGGATCGGCGTGCACCAGCACTTCGGCCCGCGGATAGGCGGCGTGGATCGCATCGGCGGCTTGATCGCTGATGCCGTGGGCGACCGACAGCGTCAGCTCCCCCGGCAATTCCAGGTGCAGCTGCACGAACCACTGGTTACCGGAAATCCGCGTGCGCAAGTCATGGGCGCCTAAAACGCCCGGCACGCTGCAGGCCAGCTCCAGCATATGCTGGCTGACATCCGGTGGCAGTTCTTCATCCATCAGCACCGCGAAGCTTTCCCGGGCGATCCGAGTCGCACTCCAGAAAATGTAGGCGGCGATCCCGAGGCCGAACCAGGCATCGACCTGATGCCAGCCAACCCCGGCCAGGACCAGTGCCACCAAAATACTGCCATTGAGCAACAAGTCCGAGCGGTAATGCAGAGAGTCGGCGCGCACCGCGTTGGAGCCGGTGGCCTTGACCACCCGATGCTGCAACATCAGCAGTGCCAGGGTCAGGCCCAGCGAGAACACAATTACCCCGGTGCTGATCCACGGCGCGTCCACCGGCTCCGGATGCTTGAGCCGGTCGAATGCCTGCAACGCAATCAGCACCGCACTGCCGCCAATGAACAGGGCCTGGGCCATGCCGGCCAGTGATTCCGCCTTGCCATGGCCGTAGCGATGATCGTCATCGGCAGGACGCAGGGCGTAATGCACGGCCAGCAGGTTGAGCAGCGATGTCACGCCATCGAGTGCCGAGTCGGTCAACCCGGCGAGCATGCTCACCGAACCACTCAACCACCAGGCAATGGCCTTGGCGATGATCAGCGTACAGGCCACCGCCACCGAGGCACGGGTCGCCAGCCGCAGCAGGCGGGCGTGTTCGGAGCTGGAGATCATGAGTGCGGCGTTTCCTTGAGCGCTTACGCGGCCGGTTGCAGGCCCAACAGGGCCAGTTGCTGGGTGCTGCCCTTGTGCTGGATCAGGCGTGGATCGTCCAGCGGGAAGCGGCGACCCGTTTCACGCTCCAGAATAGTCTGCAACTTGAGGTTATCGACCTTGCCGTCGGCACCGATGGCTTCCTTGAGTTTTTCCGGCGCCACTTGGGCGGTCTCGCCCGGCGCGTAGTAAATCGCGCCGGTGGCGAAGTCCACGGCAAACGCGATCAGGCCGGGGATGATGTAGAACAACAGGCCCACGGCATCGAGCACGGCAATGGCCGGGTCAATCTTGCCGTCGATCTGGCCGCGGCGATCCGGGTAGAAAATCGAACCGCACGCGGTGACCTGGGTCAGCAGGGTCGCGATCAATACACCGCCAATCAGGCGAAAGGGAACACGCATAGGAAATCTCCTGAGTAATCTCAATACGAAACGTCGTCGGTATGAATTAAGACCCTGACGAACGCCCGGCAGTTCGCCGTTATACTCGGCCCGGCAGGGCGTGCCCACAGTAAATTTCGGCCGCGTCTCACCCCCACTGGGATTGTTGAGGATTGATGTTGTTTTTTTCAGATCGACAACGCGTCACGGCTGATGAATGTTATCGGGGTTCGGCCCTCCGGGCTGAAGCTGTGGACGCGCCATGCTGCGTTGCGGGACTTGGCAAGGAAACGACCCTTACCTGCGCCCCGCGCCTTGCCTGGCACGCCCACAGCTTCAACGCGACTCGCAATTTACTGTGGGCACGCCCTGGGGAGCCAGCATGATTTCTTTGCCGATTGATGAAGTTTTACCCGCCCTGCGTGAAGCCCTCGCTACACGCCACGAAGCCGTGCTCGAAGCACCGCCCGGCGCCGGTAAAACCACCCGGGTGCCCCTGGCCTTGCTCGATGAGCCATGGCTGTCCGGGCAGACCATCCTGATGCTTGAACCGCGCCGGTTGGCGGCGCGGGCGGCGGCGGAACGGCTGGCCAGTGAACTGGGGGAGAAGGTCGGCGAGACCGTGGGTTATCGCATTCGGCTCGACAGCAAGGTTGGCCCCAAAACACGCATCGAAGTAGTCACCGAGGGCATCCTCACCCGGCGTTTGCAGGACGATCCGGCGCTGGAAGGTGTGGGACTGCTGATCTTTGACGAATTCCACGAACGCAGCCTCGACGCCGATCTGGCCTTGGCCCTGAGCCTCAATGGCCGGGAGCTGTTCCGTGATGAGCAACCGCTGAAAATCCTGTTGATGTCCGCCACTCTGGAAGGCGAGCGCCTGGCCGGGTTGCTTGACGATGCACCGATCCTGCGTAGCGAAGGCCGCATGTACCCGGTGGCGATGCGCTGGGGTCGACCGTTCCAGGCCGGTGAGTTCATCGAACCGCGACTGGTGCAGACCGTTCTCGAAGCCTTGAACGATGAAACCGGCAGCGTGCTGGTGTTCCTGCCCGGGCAGGCGGAAATCCGTCGCGTGCATCAACAATTGGCCGACGCGCTGGGTGAGAACACACAGATTTTGCTCTGCCCGCTGCATGGCGAACTGGACCTGTCGGCGCAGCGAGCGGCGATCGATCCGGCACCCGAAGGCAAACGCAAAGTGGTGCTGGCGACCAACATCGCCGAGACCAGCCTGACCATTAACGGTGTGCGGGTGGTGATCGATGCCGGGCTGGCGCGGGTGCCGCGTTTCGATCCCGGCAGCGGCATGACCCGCCTCGACACACAACGCATTTCCAAGGCCAGCGCCACGCAACGCGCGGGCCGCGCCGGGCGACTGGAGCCGGGCGTGTGTTATCGCCTGTGGTCGCAGGATCAGCACGAACAACTGGCGGCCTACGGCAGTGCGGAAATTCTCTCTGCCGACCTTGCCGGGCTGGCGTTGCAACTCGGCCGTTGGGGCGTAGCGCCGGGACAGTTGGTCTGGCTCGACGTGCCACCGGCCGCGGCCTATGCACAGGCGCAGGATCTGCTCGAACGCCTGGGCGCCCTGGAAGGCGAAGCGTTGACCCGTCATGGTCAGGCCATGGCGGAATTGCCGGCCCATCCGCGCATCGCCCATTTGCTGTTGCGCGGGCAGGCGCTGGGGCTGGCGGACATGGCCTGCGACGTCGCGGCGCTGCTCGGCGAGCGGGACATCCTGCGCGGCGCCGGGGCGGATCTGCACAGTCGACTGACGCGGGTGTCCGGCGAAGAGCGGGCGGCACGTGGCGCTCAGGGCGGTGTACAACGTGCCCGGCAACTGGCGCGACAGTATCGCGGTTATCTGCGCGGCAAGGCGTCGGAGCCGGTCAGCGATCCCGACCATCCGCGCTGGCTCGGCGCGCTATTGGCGCTGGCCTATCCGGATCGCGTGGCCCAGCAACGCCGGGCCGGGGGCGCCGAATATCGACTGGCCAACGGCCGCGCCGCGCTGTTCGCCGAAGCGGACAGCCTGATGAAGCAACCGTGGCTGGTCATCGCCGACCTCGGCAGCCGACAGGGTCAACGTGAAGAGCGGATTTACCTGGCGGCGGATTTCGATCCTGAATTGTTCGATTCGGTGCTGGCCGAGCAGGTGCGCTGCGTCGATCAACTGGATTGGGACGAACGCGAAGGCGTGTTGCGCGCCGAACGCCAACGCAAGGTCGGTGAGTTGATCCTCAGCCGTGAACCCCTGACCGGGCTCGACGAAACCGCCCGCAGCCAGGCACTGGTGAATCTGGTGCGGCGCAAAGGCCTGGAGCTGTTGCCGTGGACCCCGGAACTGCGACAGTGGCAAGCGCGGGTCGCGTTGCTGCGCCAGTTGGATTTGGCCAGCAAGGCTGAAAGCGAATGGCCGGATGTCAGCGACGCCGCACTGCTCAAAAGCCTCGAACACTGGCTGATGCCGTACCTGGGCAAAGTTTCGCGGCTCAGTCACTTCGCCAATCTCGACCTGTCGAGCATCGTTCACAACCTGCTGCCGTGGCCGCTGCCGCAACGGCTCGATGAACTGGCGCCACATCACTTGAGCGTGCCCTCGGGGTCGTCGATTCGTCTGGATTACAGCGAGCAGCCGCCGATCCTGGCGGTGCGGTTACAGGAACTGTTTGGCCTGGCGCAAACCCCGCGCATCGCCGGTGGCCGGCAAGTGGTGAAGTTGCATTTGCTGTCCCCGGCGCGCAGACCGGTGCAGGTGACCCAGGACCTGGCGAACTTCTGGCGCAGCACTTACGCCGAGGTGAAGAAAGATTTGAAGGGGCGCTACCCGAAACACTATTGGCCGGATGACCCGTTGGTGGCTGAGGCCACTGCACGCATCAAGCCGCGTAAGTGATCAGGGAGGAATGACTCACTTGTGGTGTGAGGCATTACCTTTAACTCAGGTGTTCGGGCGAAGTGTGTACATTGCTGAGAGAAATCGCTCTATATCGTCTTCTGACGTATATTGGGAAATGCTTACTCTGATCACGCCGTCTTGATCATCAAGCTTCAATTGTTTGATGGTTTCCGGGCTGAAGTTATTGCCATGCCATAAAAAAATGCCCTTTTTCGCCAGTTGTAGAGCAATGAGTTCACTGCGCACTGAATGTACGGTGAAGGAAATCGTTGGTGTTCTTAGATGGAGCGTTGAAGGGGCGGTATACCCATGGATTGTAACGAATTCCATGGCCTGTAAGCCTTTGATGGTTTTTTTTAGAAGGCAAGTTTCATGTTTAATGATTGATGTCATTCCGGCGACTATCTGCTCACGTACTCCGGAATGCTTTGCGCATCCGCCGAATTCCTTGCCTATCCACTTCAGGTGTTCAATTGCGCCAAAAAGTCCAGCGATTGCTTCTCCATTTTTTTGTGCCGGTTTCAAATTTATATGGAGGCTTGTTAATAGTAGGGCGGAGTTTGTAGGGCAGTAGAGATTCTAGTAGATCCAGACGTCCCCATAGGATGCCTTGATGAGGTCCGTAAAGCTTGTGAGATGAGCAAACAACGAAATCGCAGCCCAGGGACTGAACGTCTAAAATGCCGTGTGGGGCAAAATGAACGGCATCAACATAAACAAGTGCACCAAATTTTTTGGCTATTGTGGATACTTGTGCAATGTCGTTGATTGTTCCGGTTACATTGTTGGCGTAATTCAAGGCAACAATTTTGGTGCGGTCATTAATAATAGAGGTCGCAATACTGGCATCAAAACCGTAAGTGCAAAGATTAAAAGGTAGCCACTTTACAATAAGTCCGGAATCATTGGCCAGCTCTAGCCATGGTGAAATATTGGATTCGTGATCTGATTGAGTAAGAACTATTTCGTCTCCCGGCTTCAGGCTGCGTCCCAGGCATCGCGATATGTTATAAGTGAGCGTCGTCATGTTTTGACCAAAAATAATCTCCTCGGTCTCATATGCGTTGAAGAAGTGCGCAGAGGCTTTTCGTGCCTCTTCTATTTCAGTCCCGGCTCTTGAAGAGGTCATAAAATGACCTCCCAAATTGGCATTGTGATTGATACAGGCTTTAACGCTGGCATCAACAGAGCGTGTGCACATTTGGGTTCCCGCAGCACCATCTAGAAAAATAGAATTCTTTAGGTTTATGTCGGAAAAAACCGAGAATTGTTGCCGGATGCAGTTTATGTCCAATGTATACACACTCCTAAATGTTTGGATCTACCTGTCAGTACGCTAAGTGCTCAGTCGTGTTTCGTGTCTTTGACTTGTATCCCCTGTTTCAGTAGGAGGTCTCTAATGCGGTCTGCTTCAGTCCAGTTTTTTGCTGAGCGCGCCGCGTTTCTTGCGGCAATTAGTGGGGCGTACTCTTCGCTTGAATCAATGGAGTCATTCTGGAATAGACCAATGCCCAAAATTTTATCGAATACGCTTAACAGGTCAATTCGCTCTGCATCGTTCAATTTGTCAGCTTTAATAACTGACCAAAGTTCTGCAATTGCGCTGGGCGTGTGCAGATCGTTTTTTAGATGTCCAAAGAATCTATCCAAGTAAGTATCGTAGTGCTGAGAATGTGTGGATCCGCTCACGGTACCTTTTTTTTGAATGGCAAGGACTCGATTTCGAAGTTTTAGCAGTGCTGTGGTTGCAGAGTCCAAAGCTTCCCACGTAAACATCATTGGGCTCCTGTAATGGGAGCCTAAAACGAGATATCTAAAAGCTAAAGGGTCATAGTTCCTGGCGGTTAGAGTATCAACTGTGAGTAACTCGCCCTTGGATTTTGACATTTTTTCTGCATCAATATTGAGAAACTCACAGTGAAACCAGTAGTTGACCCAGCGATGACCAAAGCAGGATTCCGATTGTGCAATTTCATTAGAGTGGTGCACACTGATATGGTCTACACCACCGCAATGGATGTCTACATGCTCTCCGAGAATTTTACTGGCCATGGCTGAGCACTCAATGTGCCAGCCTGGAAATCCTGATCCCCATGGAGACTCCCACTTCATTACCTGATTAGGGTATTTGGAGGTTGAGAACCATAATGCGAAATCAGACTGATTGCATTTTAAAGGATCGTGAGTAACTCTATCTGTCGCTTGTTGTTCTTTCAGTCTCAGTCGCCCGAGCTCGTGATAGGTTGGGAACTTTGCGACGTTAAAGTAAACATTTCCTGCGCTCAGATAAGCGACTCCTTTTGTTATAAGGCACTCAATCATTGAGATTATGTCGCTGATGTGTTCGGTTGCCCGGCAAACAACGTCAGGGCGTCGGATACCTAACATACGACTATGTCGGAAAAATTCATCTTCGTAAAAACGAGCTATTTCAAAAGGTGTCTTATTTTCACGGGCAGCTCCTAACATGAGTTTGTCGTCTCCAGAATCGGCATCTGATTGTGGGTGACCAACATCGGTAATATTCATTACGTGTTGCACGCAGTAACCGAAATGTCTAAAAGACTTTGTTAGTATGTCTTGAAAGATATAGGTGCGCATATTTCCTATGTGCGCATAGTGGTAGACCGTAGGGCCACAGGCGTAGATGCCGACCTTTAGCTCAGTAATAGGTTTGAATTGTTCCACTGACCTGCTCAGTGTGTTGAATAGTTTCATTGTTCAGGACTTATGGGGGTGGTTATTTTTGATGGGTGAATAGAGTTGGATGCGTTGTCGAGGCTGTTTGCTGGCTGGGTCTGTGAGGTATTACACTGAGTTAGGTTGAGTGTTGAATGTTATGTTGGCGTTACATCGAAGAACCCACCTTTTTCCGATTCTTTTGCTCGAATCCAGAGATAGTCATCATCAATTACAGTTGGGTCTTCGTGTGCTAAATAGATGAAGCCATAGTTTGTAAATATATTAATTGTTGGCGCAACGGTGTCAGCGACTTTTGGAGCCCGGATCATTTTTTGAAAACTCGGTCGAGCAGAAAGCTCATCCAGCCATCGACGATGGTGTACGGTGCCGGATACGGAATTTATCATGGCGATGACTTCAAATTGTAAATGTGCGCGTTTAGCATCGTGCAACATTGAATAAAAGGCTGTTGAGTCTGCATAACATGCCGCGCAAAGATTGATGCAGTTAACTCCGCATATTTTCGATATCGTCGTCAGTTCTTGAGTCCCCATCATTCTCGCTGCCCATTCGATAAGAATCGGACCCTTTTCGGTCACCATTATTTCGAGGAACGATGGGCCGATTGATACTCCGAATGCATCCAGACATTGATTCACATAGCGAATGATAGGCGCGGCCTCGTCAGATAGAGGATCGATCAATACCTCCCTGTCATTGACCACTCCCGCCCCCAATACCCGTTTCCTTGTGTCTCGCCAGATCTCGAATATGAAGTGTTTTCCATCTCTTGATACTGCTTGAACCAAATACTGCTGTCCTGCCAAGTACTCCATGGCAAGAAGGTGATCGTTGACATGTCCTAGCTGGTTTAACTTTCCTAGCTCCATGGTCACCGATTCGTGTACTTCAACCGCATCACCGCAAAAATGAACACCCTCAGCACCACCGCTGTTGACGGGCTTTATCACTATGGGCCAGCCTCCCAGAGATTCAGCAAGGCTATCGGCATCTTTCACGTTTTCGATCAGGGAAACGCGTGCCGCGGGAATATCATTGCAATGCAAGTGCATTGCCATTTGCCATTTATTTCTACGGGTGGGAGAAAGGGCCGTGCCATTACCTGGTGTTCCAAGCAACTCGCTGAGCCGATCTGCAAGTTCGACCCCGGATTCTCCTCCGGCGATTACAAATTCGGGTTGAAATGCAGCTAAAGAGCTTTTTAATTTCTGGATATCTTGTGTTGCAATAAATTTATGAGCAAAATCTCCAGGTTTAAAGCTGTCCACACCGTATTGTAGGATTTCAGGTGTGGATTGAACATGAATACAAGTTACTCCATAGAGCTTCAATTCATCAGCCAGATATGCGCCAGTTGAGTAAGCATCGACGATTACCGCGTATCTCATGTTTGGTTTCCTTGCTGTTGATTTGTTTTTAAGTGGGAGTGGCTATTATGGGCGGCCGCCAGGCAGATAATTACGATGCCTGCAAGGCTAAATTCTGAAAACTCGAGTCTTGAATCAAATAACTGGAACATAACTGTGAAAAACGGAGCCGCCGCTAAAACTGCTTGCGTGGTAATCGGTTCACATCGTTTGACTCCTTCTTGCAGTAGAAGAAGCGGCAGAACAACGCCAAGAGTGCTTAAGCAGAATAGCGGTACGGTATGTTCAAGTGCCTTGTGTAACTCGTTTTGATTGTGCAGTGAATATGCGCCCGTAATTATTAGTAGCAGGTAAAAGCGATGAGCGTAGATGAAGCGACTTGATACTCCATGGTCTGCGAGTTTTTTGGATGTAATAGATATAAACGCCATGGCTATGCCGCAAATAATCATTGCGAAATAGCCCTCTATGACTTGCTGGGAGTCAAGTTTCTCCTCTAGTGCGGTATGGCCGTTAGTCGATATCCAGGCCAGATAGATACTGGCTGCGGCTATTATGGTAGTTGCGATATAGTCGGCGCCGATTAGGGTTGTGGATGGACGGATGAATTTGATCAGTGTCAGTGTTGCTATTATGCCTATACCCCCTATCAGTGCGCTAACGACTGCTGGCTCAAGCCACTTTAATGAAAATGTAAATGAGATCCATAATGCTGCCGAGCTGAAGTTCAGGGTTAGTAATAGACGGTGAATGTGTTTTCTATATTTTATTGACTGGCTTTTTTTGCTTGTGAATTGCGGGTTGATAGCATGAAGCAAAAAAAATATTGGCCAAGCAAAAGTGAATAATATGAATGCCACTACGGTGCTATCGAGACTTTGCAGTATGATTCCGAAGTAAACCTCCTTTGCGCCATCTATTACGTTTACCAGTAGTAGTGCGGAGATTCCCGTCAGAAAAATTCGTGTGGTGTTCATCGTGGGGATTTCACTAATGAAGTTGGTTATATGGGTGATAACGTTCTTGTGTTTCCTTTTTTTGATGATTTGTATCTGTGTAACAACTCCTCTGAAGAGAGTTCGATTGATAGGTTTTTCATCTTGTTGAGTCCCTCTTGAATGGCATTTAATATAATGTCGTCGTTCTTCATGGGCTGGGTTTCAAGTGGGTGTGCCCGCAGGAACTCCACGGCATGTAATTGCTCCAATACAGCATAAGAAATAATATCTGCGATGGTGGGAGGGTTTATAACAAAGCCAATGGAGAAGGAGTCTTCATGGGAAGTGGTGCTGTGCCAGTATCCTCGAGGCATGAAAGTAGTCGTTCCGGGGCGCACAAGATGTTCTTCATTCTTAGTGGGCATTTCGCGTGGTAACTGAGCGCCTGTATATGGATGTCTACCGTTTTGATAAAATCTGTTGGGGTTGTTTGGAAAGTAAGGGTATATCGGATCGGGAAGCGAGGTGTTTTCTGCAAAGCGCCAGGTTTTTTCGCCTTTAATTTGGATCATGAAGTTAGTTTCATGGTCGAAATGAGTTGCAACCTCCACATCTCGGTTAGCTGCAAACGCTTCGCAGCTGACGTACTGTCTAGGAACAGCAAGTGTATGGGCCAGGTCGTCACATGCCGAAGAAATAGCGGGGATGACTTCCATGTTTTTTATGTAAATCATCGCCTCGCCATTGGTGTGTGCGGATAAAGCCTCGAATTTATCGGATACAGAAATTCGTTTTCCTCCAGGGAACAGCAAGTCCACAGAGTCGTTCAGAACACTGAGTAATTTCTCGATGTCATGCAATTCTTCCAGTGATGATAGCTCTGTAAATCGATTCATGTCCCCTTGTAATACGTAGGGAAGTGTCGGCCAGTGTTTTTCTAGGAAATACTCGTTATGTACGCCAAACATCTGTTGGATAATGTTCATGGTTTTTCCTGGGCAGGTTCGGCGCGCTCTGCGCGCCGAATTTTTAGGCAGTGATTCGCTCGACTTGTTTGGTCGATGTATCTTTCGGCGATGCATTTTCGCTGTTTTTGATGTATTTGTTATAAACCTCAAACAGCTCATCGCTTCGTTCTTTTAGTTGGTAAGTGGCATTGGAAAAGAGCCTGTCCTGAGTTTCTCGGGGTAACCCGATCATTTCACCTTCGGCGCGCCCAAGTGCATTAAACAGCAGCTTGGCAAGAAGCTCCGTTTCTGTACGTTCGTGGCCAATGCGTTGACAGATTGTTTCGATTACAGAGGCGTGGTCATGAAAGTGCCAGCCTAATCGGCAAAGGCGAAACCTTACCGATACTGCAGAGTCTTCCCACCAGCTTAGGGTCGCTTCGAGTTCGGTGTCTGAGATGCCGGAAAACTCCTCCACTAACTGGTGGTGTCGCTTTTCCCACAGCGTAAGGAGGGACTGGATGCTACCGAAGTTGTGAGGAGGGGGACCATACTTTTCCCAATTGGTGAGCGTCGGACTGACACCGGCTTTGTAGTTTGAACTGGATCGACTGGCTTCCAGAGTCGCCCGAATGGCGGGGGCATGAGCCCAGAATTCTGCCATTACGCAATGGACGATATTGTTTCTGATTGTCCTTTGTTTCCCGAGCGTGAAATTCTGATGAAGATGTTGCTGATCGTATTCAGTCGTATTTAATCCAATAAGAGTGCCTTGCAACTCTCGGAACGCGATTTGCCAATCACGAATTATCATCTGGGCTCGACTCAGATTTTGTTCTTGTGCAGCACGTTCATGCCCAGCCTCAGTCGCGACGTCTTTCAGCATCTGAAAAACCCCCAGGCATAACTCGCGCAAGCAGTCGGTGTAATGAACCCAACCTCCTTCGCCCTGTGCGCCGGGCCAGTCAGCCATGAGTTCTTGGTCGGGCACTTGGACTAGAATTTCGCAGAACCGTCGTACTTCACTCACGATAGCAGTTTGTGCGATTGCTTCTGCTGGCATCACGTCTTCTGGGTACCGACCGCGGTCTTGTGCAACCGGCAACCAGTATTCGGCCTCTTGTGTTGTCACGCTTCCAGGTGCGGACTGAGTCAATGCTTTTCTCAGCAATGAATCTGCCGCGCAATAGTGGAAAGAAGACATAGCCTGCTTCGCTAATCCGATTGACAATTGAGCCACGGTATCGTTGGCGGATATGTCTCCGGGCACATCGTGGTGAACTCGGCAATAACCAAGATCGAGACGTGTGTGTAATGGTGCACCCAGAAACTTATGATAAATATCCCCATCGCTGGAGATAAGTTGCAGGACTGGCGACATGATAAAGATATGACTGCCGACGAGTTCGGATACCCGTGGATTCGGTCCAGGGTTTTCTACTTCAACCCAAACCGGAATTGTATAGTTTGTGACAGCTGCAATAAGTTGAAGGTCATTGAATACGGATGTTTCTAAACGCTTGCATCCCTCGCATGATTCGCTATGGAAATAAATCAGTATTGGTTTGCCAGTTGATTTTGAAGACTCTATAGCTTTTGAATAGTTGGTGTGAAGTGTCCAATCTATCTTATTGTATTTTGCCATTTTTCTGATCTCGCCTCGGTTGTATTTTGTATTTATTTCACACGCTCTTGCAGGTGTTTTATCAGCTCGGCGCGAGCTGCCGGGTCAGTCCAGAATGACTGAGCACTGGGCGATAAAGTATGGAGCGGGTCGCAGTAAAGAAATAATTTGTCCTTTTTTACCGCCGGTGCGCTATAAACAGTTATGCCCAATGTTTTGTCTTGGTAGTCATAGCTATGTATGTCGCGTTTACCACCTCCACCTGGCAGGTCTACTATAAAGTTAGGCGTGTTATGGCCTGCAATCATTCCTCTTGTGGCTTTTTCTAGTTCTATGGTTTCATTGATACTGTTTCTGAGCGTTTCTACACCGCGAATCATATCGCCTTGAAATACGTAGTACGGTCTGATGTTTAAGTAGGCGAGAGATTGATTTAGTCGTTGTATTTCTTCCGTTGTGTTATTAACACCTCTTAACATGACCGCCTGATTCCTCACCACCACTCCTCTCTCATATAAGATGCCGAGCGCTCTGGCGGTGATGGCGGTTATTTCGTTTGAATGGTTGAAATGCGTGTGTATGGCAATTGACTTTCCCATTTTTCGGGCTTGGTCAGAAAGCCTTGAGATTGCGTCCGTCCACTCAAGATCTGTCTCGATTTTCATAGGGAGCACAGCCAGCCCTTTTGTTGCGAATCGCATACGTCTTATATGGGGAGTGTTTAGCAAGCGCTCGCCAATTTCGGTTATTTGCCGAGCTTTGAGTCGATACGCATCGCCCCCGGAGATAACAACATCCTCGATGTTGTTATTCGATTCTATGTACCGGAATGCGGGCTCCCAGCGTTCGGTTAAACTATTTATTTTCTTTTTTGTAATGCTATCAGTATCAAGGCCAACGGCATAACTACGTGTACAGTACCGGCAGTAAACCGGACATACATGTGTTGCCAGGAACAGGACGCGATCCGGATAACGATGGGTAATCCCGGATGCTGGTGAATCGTCTTGTTCGCCCATAGGGTCTAACTTCAGCAACGGATGGTCTGGTTCCATTTCCGAAGCAAGTGGTAAGAACTGGCGCCGGAGGGGGTCGCAAAGGGCGTTGTTCCAATCAATCAACGATAGAATGTAAGGGGTAAGTCTGATAGACATCGGTGCGAGTCTGTGCCCGTCTTCAAGGTCTTTCAAGAAGGCATCGGTAACTTGATTTTTGATCAACTGCTCCAAGCTCGAGATACTCGTGACTGCATTTTTTTCTTGCCATAGATGGTTGTGAAAAAGTTTTGAGTCAACTTCTTTCCAGATTGGCAGTTGTTGCCAGAATGCATCGTTCCGAAAGTTGTATCGGGCGGTTGAGTCTTGTGTGGCTGGTTTTTTATTTTCGGGTGCAGATGAGTTGGTCAGAACGATAGGTGCAACTGTATCGTGGTTTGTATTTGTCATTGTGTTGTGCCTTGGTCGCGCCCTGGTTCGAAGACGGCGAGAACAATAGCAGTACTTTGTCGGGAGGCAAGTCTGAATATGCTTGAATTGAATGGGGATGTGTAACTGAATAATGTTGATTGTAGATGTTGGGTTTTATTGTTGGTTTTGGAATTGTTTCACGAGTAAGTGAAATTGTTTCCCTGTGAGTCGCGTGAAACATTTTTTATTGTTGAGTGGTCGTTTTTTGGGGGGCGGTGATAAGTGTTGTCCTATTTGTAATGTATAGATCAGTGCAGGCCTAAAGTGATATTGCAGGTCGTCACGAGGTCGGTGTTTGTGACTAACCGTAAATAAGATATAAGCGTTTATGTTTTTTGGCGATTTACCACTTAGAGCAGCCGAACGCGTGACGGCAGGGTGATCCAGCAAGCGATATCGCTGTTGATGTTCACCTGGGATGATGGGCGGAAAGTGTGTGCTGTGTTCTGTTCTTGTTATCCACCGGCACCCCATAGCCAGTTTTTTCCTACCCCAAAGCCACAAAAAACCTGCTTTCTCCCTTTCCTGTGCATGAACAGAATACGAATCCGCATGCACAGGAAACCTAAGGAGTGAGCCATGACGTTCTCAATTATCGGGCGTTGCCCTGAAACCGGGCAGCTCGGTATTGCCATCAGTTCTTCAAGCATTGCGGTAGGCGCGCGTTGCCCTTGGGCGCGGGCGGGTGTCGGGGCTGTCTCTACGCAGAACATTACGTTGCCGGCGTTGGGAGCGCAGATACTGGATTTGCTGGAGCACCAGCATCTGGAGGCCGGCGCGGCGCTGGACAAGGCGCTCAATTCCAACGGGTGGAGTCAGTACCGGCAGGTCACGGTGATCGATGCGTCAGGCCGGATTGCATGCTTCAGCGGCAAGGAGTCGTTGGGCGTGCATAACGCGGTGAAAGGCGAGCAGTGTGTCGCGGCGGGTAATCTGCTCAGCGATGTGCGGGTCATCGAAGCCATGGTCGCGGCGTTCGAAGCCGAGCCCGGTCAGTTGGCCGATCGTTTGCTGGCTGCCATGCACGCGGCCATGGCTGCCGGTGGTGAGGCGGGACCGGTTCACTCCGCGGCGCTCAAAGTGGTGGGCGACTACACGTGGCCCATCATCGACTTGCGGGTCGACTGGGCCGAGGAAGATCCCATCGGACAGCTGGACGGGCTCTGGCAGGCGTATCGACCGCAAATGCAGGACTACCTGACCCGCGCGCTCAATCCGACGGCTGCGCCGAGCTATGGAGTGCCTGGGGATGAGTAATGCCTCCAGCCGCGACCTTCTGGAACGCCTGGTTGGTTTCGCCACTGTCAGCCGGGACTCCAACCTCGAATTGATCCGCTTCATCGAGGCGTATCTGGCCGGGCATGGAGTTGAGAGTGAGCTCCTTTATAACGAAGAAGGCACCAAGGCCAATCTGTTCGCGACCATTGGCCCGCTGAAGTCCGGCGGGGTAGTGCTCTCCGGTCACACTGATGTGGTGACGGTTGAGGGGCAGGCCTGGACGGTTGATCCCTTTCAATTGACGGAAAAGGATGGGCGCCTCTACGGTCGCGGCACGGCTGATATGAAAGGGTTCATCGCCTCGGTGCTCGCGGCGGTGCCGGTCTTTGTTCGGCGGCCGCTTCTTGCCCCAGTGCATCTGGCGTTTTCATACGATGAAGAAGTGGGATGCCTGGGGGTAAGGCCGATGCTTGCCAAGTTGCAGAAACGGCCGTACAAACCCAGGCTCTGTCTGATCGGCGAACCAACCGAGCTCAAGCCTGTGCTGGGTCACAAGGGCAAACTGGCGATGCGCTGCGAAGTGCGCGGTGCTGCTTGCCATTCCGCCTATGCGCCTTATGGCGTCAACGCGATCGAATACGCCGCGCAGCTGATCGGTCGGTTGGGCGCAATCGGGGCCGAACTCGCGCATCCCGATCGCCATGACGAGCGTTTTGATCCGCCGTATTCAACGGTGCAAACGGGTGTCATCAAGGGGGGCCGGGCGCTGAACATTGTTCCGGCTGAATGCGAATTCGATTTTGAAGTGCGGGCGCTGCCTGACTTCGATGCCCAGGACGTGGCCAGCCAGTTGCAGACTTACGCCGAGGAACAATTGTTGCCCAGGATGCGGGCCGTGCAGGCGGACACCGACATCAAACTGCGGCCGTTGAGTGCCTATCCCGGTTTGGCGACTTCACCCGAGAGCGAGGCGGCGCGCCTGCTGGCGATCCTGAGCCAGTCTTCAGCCTTTGGCACAGTGGCCTTTGGGACCGAGGGCGGTCTGTTCGATCAGGTCGGAATTCCCACAGTGGTCTGCGGCCCTGGGAGCATGGATCAAGGGCACAAGCCCGACGAGTTCATCGCGCTGGAACAGTTGAATGGCTGTGATGCGATGCTGATTCGATTGGCTGATTATTTGTGTGACGCTGTCATTTAAGGGGTCCCCCGAACCCTGTGGGAGCGAGCCTGCTCGCGAAAGCGGAGTGGCAGGCACATTGATGTCGGGTGTGCCGACGACTTCGCGAGCAGGCTCGCTCCCACAAGAGGAGCGGGTCGATTTCAATGAGCAACCTTCTGGCTCAACTGCTCGCGGCAAAAGTCCACGAACAATTGCGCAGGCTTGGTCAGTTGATTGCGTTTGAGGCGGGCGCAAGCCAGTCCGGAGGTTGAGACCGGTTCCTTGATATCGACCGTCACCACCTTTTTCCCATCGTAAGTGCATTCCGAATGCGGGCGGGTCACGAGGATGGAAAAGCCGAATCCCTGACCGACCATGCCGCGCACCATCTCGATCGAAGGCGAGCTGAACACGATGTTCGGCGTCAGTTCCAGTTCGTGGAACAGGCTGACAAAGTAGGTTCGGCTCGGCTGCACATCGAGAAGAATCATCGGCTCCCCGCACAGATCCCTCAGCGATACCTCCTTCTGATCAGCAAAACGATGCCCTTCAGGCAGCAGGACGTAGGGTTTTTGCGGTGGCATCAGTGGCGTGGTTTCTATGGTGCTGTCGAGCCCGTGATCGTAGAGGAAGGCGACGTCGAAAGTGCCTGCGGTCAAACCTTGGACCAGCTCCTGCTGCTCGCCGTCGCGAATGCGAATGTCCACGCCCGGATACAGCTTGCGAAAGTCTGCAATGAGCTGTGGCAAGTACAGCGGGGCAACCGTCTCGAAGCAACCGATGTCGATCTGTCCGGACACCGTATCGTTATCGGCCAACGCATTCTGCTCAAACTCCCTGGCCATGCGCAGCAGCTCTTGCGCCTTGTGATAGAAACGCGTGCCGGTGGGTGTCAGGGAAACGCCTTGGGCATGGTGGCGGATGAACAGCTGGACATTGAACGACTCCTCCAGGCTTTTGATCGCCGTTGAAACCGATGGTTGCGCGATATAGAGCTGTCTCGAAGCCTGCGCCACGCTGCCGGCTTCTACCGTGGTGACGAAGTACTTGAGTTGTCGCAAGGTATAGGAAGCCACACGCACCTCTTTTTGCTCTGCTTGCGGTGAGAGCCGGGATGGCTCCTGTCGCGCGAATGCTTGACTGAACCTTACCCTATGACGGTTCCGGACTGGTCCAGCGCTTGCCCAGTTTTTTCTTATACCCGGAGCATATTTTTAATAATTTTCCTCTGGGCACGGTTGACGCACTATCTCTCCAACCACTGATATCTACCCCGACCAACTACCCCGACCACCCTGGCGGTCGTAAAGGGAGCGTAGCGTGTTCGACCTCGACTATTGGCAGCAAAGAGCTGCCCGGCAAACTTTCTCAGACAAAGCCTTGATCGATGGCCGGCAGGTATCTGCCTCTTCAGGCGCAACATTCGATTCCATCAACCCTGCGACCAATCAGTTGCTGGCCCGTGTCGCTGCCTGTGGCGAAGTGGAAGTGGAGCTGGCGGTTCGCAGTGCGCGCCGGGCCTTCAACGAAGGACCTTGGGCACGCATGGCGCCGGTCGAGCGCAAGCGGGTGATGCTGCGTCTGTCTGAACTTGTTCTTGCGCACCGTGAAGAGCTGGCGCTGCTGGATTCGCTCAACATGGGCAAGCCGGTGATGGATGCCTACAACATCGACGTCCCGGGCGCCGCCCATGTATTGGCCTGGTATGGCGAGTCGCTGGACAAGCTGTACGACCAGGTCGCGCCCACCGCGTCATCGGCGTTGGCGACCATCACCCGTGAAGCACTGGGTGTCGTCGCGGCGGTCGTGCCGTGGAACTTCCCGCTCGACATGGCCGCCTGGAAGCTGGCGCCGGCCTTGGCTGCCGGCAATAGCGTGGTACTCAAGCCTGCCGAGCAATCACCCTTTTCGGCATTGCGTCTGGCGGAGTTGGCCCTGGAAGCCGGTTTGCCGCCAGGCGTGCTGAATGTGCTGCCCGGGCTGGGTGAGTCCGCCGGCAAGGCGCTGGGCCTGCACCCTGATGTCGATTGCCTGGTGTTTACCGGTTCGACCCAGGTGGGCAAATACTTCATGCAGTACTCGGCGCAATCGAACCTCAAGCAGGTCTGGCTTGAGTGTGGTGGCAAGAGCCCGAGCCTGGTGTTCGACGATTGCCAGGATCTGGACCTCGCGGCAGAGAAAGCCGCATTCGGCATCTTCTTCAACCAGGGGGAAGTCTGCTCGGCCAACTCTCGCCTTTATGTGCAGCGTTCGATCAAGGATGAGTTTATCGAGCGGCTTCTGGAAAAAGCCAAAGGGTGGATGCCTGGCGATCCACTGGACCCTGCGAGCCCGGCGGGCGCCATCGTTGATGCGGGCCAGGCCTCGCGTGTGATGAGCTTTATCGAGCGCGCCAGGGAAGACGGGGCGAGGCTGCTGACTGGCGGTCGTCGCTTGAGCTTCAATGGCTCCGACAATTTCATCGAGCCGACGATTTTTTCCGACGTCCCCCACGATTCGCACCTGTCACGTGAAGAGGTGTTCGGGCCGGTGCTGGCGATTTCCACCTTCGACACCGAAGAGCAGGCGGTGCAACTGGCCAACGACAGCATCTATGGGCTCGCCGCTTCGGTATGGAGCGATGATCTGAATCGCGCGCATCGCGTCGCTCGCGCTCTGAAGGCGGGCACTGTGTCGGTCAATACCGTGGATGCCCTGGATGTGACCGTGCCGTTCGGGGGTGGCAAACAGTCGGGTTTCGGCCGTGACCTGTCGCTGCACTCGTTCGATAAATATACCCAGCTGAAAACAACCTGGTTTCAATTGCGTTGAGCTGACTTGATAGTTTGATTGCGAATTAACAATAAAAAGATGTCCTCGCGCGGCTGGTCATGCGCGTGTTTGCGGCCGCGTGGTCGTGACTGCCTCAGTAACTAATCACAATTAAAAAGTGAGGGAGCTTCTATGTTCAGATATTCGTCTTCGAGCGTTACAGCGGTCGCGGGTTTAACCGCGTTACTTACATTCACTGTGCCACTCGCCGCCCATTCGGAAAGTCTTACGGTTATTTCGTTTGGTGGCGCGACGAAGGCCGCGCAAGAGGGTGCTTACTTCAAACCCTTTGAAAAAAGCGGTGCTGGCAAAGTTGTAGTCGGCGAGTACAGCGGCGAACTTTCCAAAGTGAAGGCCATGGTGGATGTGGGCCAGGTCAGTTGGGACGTTGTCGAAGTTGAAAGCCCCGAGCTCCTGCGCGGCTGCGAAGAGGGTTTGTTCGAGCGGCTGGACCCGGGACTGATCGGCGAAGCGGGCAACTATTTGCCTGGCGCGGTCAGCGAGTGCGGTGTGGCCAGTTACGTCTGGTCGATGGTACTCGCCTACAACTCAGGCAAGGTTGCCGCGACGCCGACCTCCTGGGCAGACATGTGGAATCTGCAGCAGTTTCCAGGCAAGCGCGGCTTGCGCAAGGGCGCCAAATACACACTGGAAGTGGCGCTGCTCGCCGATGGCGTCAAACAAGCTGACCTCTACAAAGTGCTGGGGACCAAGGAAGGGGTGGATCGGGCGTTTCACAAGCTTGACCAGATCAAGCCTTCGATTCAGTGGTGGGAAGCCGGTGCCCAACCCCCTCAATGGCTAACGGCGGGCGACGTCGTCATGTCGGCCGCCTACAACGGCCGTATCGCAGTCGCACAAAAGGAAGGCTCGAAACTCGCCATTTCATGGAACGGCCACCTTTACGATCCTGATCACTGGGCCATCGTTCGCGGCAGCCCGAACAAGGCGCTTGCCGAGCGCTTCATTGTGTTCGCCAGCCAGGCGAGCGGCCAGAAGTCCTTCTCCACGCAGATTCCCTACGGCCCGATCCGCAAGGACGTGCTGGCGCAGCTGCCGGCCGACACGCTGTCCCAGCTGCCCACGGCCCAGGCCAATCTGGCCGAGGGGCAACTGGTGGATGCCACCTTCTGGGTCGATCACGGCGAAGAGCTGGAGGAACGCTTCAACGCCTGGGCGGCCCGCTAAGCCGTTCGGGTCGCCCATCGCGATTCCAGGATGAGACGCGATGGGCGAAACGTGAGGCTGCCGGGAAACCGGGGCCTCGCTCATTCATCCCTGCCTCCCGCGTGGAGGCGATCAACAACAAAAACACGGGGAGATTGTCATGAGTTCAAACACATCCGCCGCCATCCTTGGCAATTCCGGCGGATTGCGTCGTGTCCTGGGGCTGGGCTCCTTGCTGGCTGTTGCGATAGGCGTCGTGGTGTCCCAGGGCGTCATGGTGCTGATGCTGCAAGGTGCGGGCATCGCCGGTTTCGGTTTCATCATTCCGCTGGCCATCGCCTATGTGCTTGCGCTGACCTATGCCTGGTCGTTTTCCGAGCTGGCCTTGATGATTCCCAGGGCGGGCAGCCTCAGCAGTTACACGGAAGTGGCGATCGGGCATTTTCCGGCGATCCTGGCGACTTTTTCGGGCTACATGGTGGTTGCCATGTTTGCGCTCTCCGCCGAACTGCTCCTGCTGGACCTGGTGATCAGCAAGGTTTACCCCGGTGTCCTTCCGCACATGCTGGTGGCCTATGGCGTGCTGGGGCTGTTCACTGTGCTGAACCTGTTCGGCATCGATGTGTTCGCCAAGCTACAGAACGTCCTGGCGCTGGTCATGGTCGTGGTCCTCGTCGCCATGGGGCTTGCGTCATTGAGTAACGGCCAGGCCGATTTCCAGCTGCCGCTCGATCAGGGCTGGAACCCGCTGGAGTTCGGCGCCATCACCCTGGCTGCCATGGCCGTCTGGGGATTTGTCGGGGCCGAGTTTGTCTGCCCGCTGGTGGAAGAGACGCGCAACCCCGAGCGCAACATTCCACGCGCCATGACCATCGGTTTGACCGTGATCTTCGGCGTGATCGCTCTGTATTGCCTGGGTGCATTGCTGTGTATCCCGCGTGAACAGCTGGCCAGCGATGCGCTGCCGCACTATCTGCTCGCAACCACCGTTTTCGGTGAGGCAGGCAAGCTATTTCTGGTCATTGCCGCCATCACCGCGACTTGCAGTACGGTGAATTCGTCCCTGGCCGCCTTGCCGCGCATGCTCTACGGCATGGCGCAAAACGGCCAGGCCTTCCCGCAGTTCAAACAACTCACAAAGCGCGGCCGTACACCTTGGGTGGCAGTGCTGTTCGTCGCGGCGATCACCGGTCTGCCGATCCTGATCCTGGGACACGACTCTGCGGCGATCAGCCTGCTGCTGTTGGCTGCCGCGCTTGCCTGGCTGCTGGCCTACATCATTGTTCACATCGATGTGATCGCCTTGCGCCGGCGCTATCCCCATCTGGCACGTCCATTCCGTTCACCGTTTTATCCATGGCCACAAGTCATCGGCATCGTCGGCATGCTGTTCGCTATCTATCACGTCTCTCCGGCACCGGAGATGACCGCGCGCATTTTTGGTTGTGCGGGTGTGGTGCTGGGCGTGATATCGGTGATTGCCGTGCTATGGGTCAAATTCGTGATGCGCAAGCCGCTGTTTACCCCGGAACCGCTCCTTCAACACACATCGCAGGGCAACGATGCGCCTGGTGTGGCACCGCTCACTACGGTGTCCGGGAACTGAACCGTTATTCAATTGAGGAGAACAAGAGATGACAACAGACTACAAACCCCAGCGTGAAACCAGGGACTATCAAGCGAGCGACGCCGCACACCACATTCACGCATTCCTTGATCAGAAAGCGCTGAATGCCGAAGGCCCTCGCGTCATCGTCGGTGGTGAGCGTCTGCATCTGTGGGACAACGACGGCAATCGCTACCTCGATGGCATGTCGGGCTTGTGGTGCACCAACCTCGGTTATGGACGCAAGGATCTCGCCGCCGCGGCGACTCGCCAGCTGGAGCAGTTGCCGTACTACAACATGTTCTTCCACACCACTCACCCGGCGGTGGTCGAGTTGTCGGAACTGCTGTTCAGCCTGCTGCCCAAGCACTACAGCCACGCGATCTACACCAACTCCGGTTCCGAAGCCAACGAGGTGCTGATTCGTACGGTGCGCCGTTACTGGCAGATTCTCGGCAAGCCGCAGAAGAAGGTCATGATCGGTCGCTGGAACGGTTATCACGGCTCCACCCTGGGCGCCAGCGCGCTGGGCGGCATGAAGTTCATGCACGAAATGGGCGGGGTGATTCCCGATGTCGCGCACATCGATGAACCCTACTGGTTCGCCCATGAGGGTGATCTGACGCCGGCGGAGTTCGGCCTGCGTGCAGCCCGGCAACTGGAAACGAAGATTCTCGAACTGGGCGCCGAGAACGTCGCTGCCTTTATCGCCGAACCCTTCCAGGGCGCTGGCGGCATGATTTTCCCGCCGGAAAGCTACTGGCCGGAAATCCAGCGCATCTGCCGCCAGTACGACGTTCTGCTGTGTGCTGACGAGGTGATCGGTGGCTTCGGGCGTACCGGCGAGTGGTTTGCCCACCAACACTTCGATTTCGAGCCGGACACCCTGTCCATCGCCAAGGGCCTGACCTCGGGCTACATCCCCATGGGTGGCCTGATTCTGAGCCGGCGCATGGCCGAAGTGCTGGTGGAGCAGGGCGGTGTGTTTGCCCACGGCCTGACTTACTCCGGTCACCCGGTGGCGGCCGCAGTGGCTATCGCCAACCTCACGGCATTGCGCGATGAGGGGGTTGTCACCCAGGTGAAGAACGACACCGGCCCGTATCTGCAGCAATGCCTGCGCGAAGTATTCGGCCACCACCCGTTGGTGGGGGAGATCCAGGGTGTCGGGTTGGTGGCGGCGTTGCAGTTTGCGCAAGACAAGGCGACGCGCAAGCGCTTTGCCAACGAAGGTGACATCGCCTGGCGCTGCCGCACGATCGGTTTTGAAGAAGGCGTGATCATCCGCTCGACGCTGGGCCGCATGATCATGGCGCCGGCATTGATCGCGACGCGCGGTGAAATCGACGAACTTATCGCCAAGACCAAGATTGCTGTTGATAGAACGGCCCAAGAAATCGGCGTGCTTTAAACAAATAACTTTGGGAGCGAGCCTGCTCGCGAATGCGGTTGATCATTCAACATTGATGTCGACTGATGCACTGCTTTCGCGAGCAGGCTCGCTCCCACAGGTTTGCGTTAATAACTATTAAAAAGAACAAATAAAGAGCTGGGTTGTTAGTTAGTTTTTTACTGGGCAACAACGACAAAAATCATATTTTCGCTATTTGCATTAACCGAACACAATAAAAGTACGCCGCAAGAGCGGAACTCAATTAATAACAAACGGCTGATCTGTCGCGACTTGGCGCGCCATAGTCGCCTCACTGAAGGGCACAGGCATGACTGTTAATAAAATCGAAGTAGATACGCTTGTTGTCGGGGCCGGCCAGGCTGGCGTCGCCATGAGTGAGCACTTGAGCAAGCTCGGTGTTCCGCACCTCGTTCTGGAGCGTAATCGCATTGCTGAGGCGTGGCGTACCGGGCGTTGGGATTCGCTGGTTGCCAACGGTCCTGTCTGGCATGACCGCTTCCCCGGGTTGGCGTTCGAAGACCTTGAGCCCGATGCCTTTGCTTCAAAAGATCGCGTTGCCGCCTATTTCGAAGCTTATGCCGAGAAGTTCGAAGCGCCGATCCGTACCGGTGTCGAAGTCAAAAAAGTGGTGCGCAACGCCGATCGCCCCGGCTTCACCATCGAAACGTCCGAAGGCGTGATCGAGGCTAATCGCGTGGTGGCGGCGACTGGTCCTTTCCAGCGTCCGGTCATTCCACCGATTGCCCCGAAAGACGAGCGGATCACGCAAATTCATTCGGCCCAGTATTTCAATCCGCAGCAATTGCCGGAGGGCGGGGTTCTGGTGGTGGGAGCAGGCTCTTCCGGGGTACAGATCGCTGATGAGCTGCAGCGTGCCGGTAAACAGGTCTACCTGTCCGTCGGCCAGCATGACCGTCCGCCTCGCGCCTATCGCAACCGTGACTTCTGCTGGTGGCTGGGGGTTCTGGGGCTCTGGGATGCCGAGGTCATGCAGCCAGGCCGTGAGCACGTGACCATCGCGGTCAGCGGTGCGCGTGGCGGGCAGACTGTCGATTTCCGTGCGCTCGCCAGGCAGGGCGTCACGCTGGTGGGTCTGACCCAATCCTTCAACGACGGCGTGGTGACGTTCCAGCAGGATCTGGCGCGAAACGTCGCTGCCGGAGACGAGAACTACCTGTCGCTGCTGGATGCGGCGGATGCCTACGTAGCGCGCAATGGCCTTGATCTGCCGGAAGAACCCGAAGCCCGCTTCATGCTGCCCGACCCGGATTGCATCACCCATCCGATCCTTGAGCTGGATTTGGCCGAGGCGGGAGTCACCTCGATCATTTGGGCCACCGGCTACGCCGTCGATTACAGCTGGCTGCAGGTCGACGCGTTCGATGCTAAGGGCAAGCCACGTCATCAGCGCGGTGTCTCGAGTGAGCCAGGTGTTTATTTCGTGGGGCTGCCGTGGCTGTCCCGTCGCGGCTCGAGCTTTATCTGGGGCGTTTGGCACGACGCCAAACATGTCGCCGGCCACATTGCGACCCAGCGCCAATACCTGGAATACCGGGATCCGTCGCAGCGTTAAGAATCGATCATCAATCAAGCTTCAGGGGAGCCAGCAGATGCCTACTCATACTCGAATTCGCATGTTCAATACCAAAGACACCTATCCCAACCAGTCTCTGGACAATGATCTTTGCCAAGCCGTAAGGGCGGGCAACACGGTGTATGTCAGGGGCCAGATCGGTACCGATTTCGAAGGCAACCTGGTGGGGCTTGGCGATCCGGGTGCCCAGGCCGAACAGGCGATGAAGAACGTCAAGCAACTGCTGGAAGAGGCTGGCAGCGATCTTTCCCATATCGTCAAAACCACGACCTACATCATTGACCCGCGTTACCGCGAGCCGGTCTATCAAGTCGTGGGCAAGTGGCTGAAAGGTGTTTTCCCGATCTCGACGGGGCTGGTGATTTCCGGGCTTGGGCAACCTCAGTGGTTGATGGAAATCGACGTGATTGCTGTCATCCCGGATGATTGGCAGGCGAACTGAAGGCGTGACCCCTGTGGGAGCGAGCCTGCTCGCGAATGCGGTTGATCATTCAACATTGATGTCGACTGA
>NZ_JBSVWS010000077.1:0-26798 GCF_054071155.1 Pseudomonas sp. SDO5532_S415
TCAGCCGTGTACCCGGTCAACTGTGGGAGCGAGCCTGCTCGCGAAGAGGCCAGTAGCCTCACTGAAACGTCAGGCCTCAGGCCAAAACGCCCGAATCCCTGCCACACCCTGGGCACCCGCCGCCCAGGCTTTCTGAACCTCTGCCGGGCCTACGCCCCCCAGCAAAAACACCGGCTTGCTGAAGCCCTCGATCAAGGTCGAGGCCTGTTCCCAGCCCAGCGGCTGAGCGCCAGGATGCGTCAGGGTTGGCTGCACCGGCGACAACGTCACGAAGTCCACGCCCATCTCTTCGGCCAGCGCCAATTCTTCGGCGTTATGGCAGGACGCGGCCAACCAGCGCGCTGCGGGCAATGGCCGACCAGCAGCCGCGTACTTGCGCAATTGTGCCGAGGTGATGTGCCAGCCGGCGGACGGAAAATCCCCCAGCCACTCGAACGGTCCCTTGATCATCAGCTGCGCCTTGCCGGCGCACAGCCCGACCGCATCCACCGCCAGATCGCGGTACTTGGGGTCGTAACCATTCGGTGCGCGTAGCTGGATCAACTTGATACCGCCCGCGATTGCTTTCTGAATCCCCCGCAGCAAGGCCGGGGTTTCCAGGTCTTCCGGGGTAATCAGGTACTGTTCGGGCAACCGAGCCGCGGCGACGATTGGACGGTTGGCCTCGGGAAACTCGTAACCCGACAATTCACGCGCTGTGACCCAGGCCAGTGGCTGACCTTCGGCGCCGTGAGGCTCGCCGGTAAACGCCGAGACTTCCCAGACATCCAGCAACACCTGCTTGTCCGGGTAATCGTGGCGGACCTTGATCAGCGGGCGCGCCGCGCTGACCACGATGCCCAGCTCTTCGTGCAGCTCACGGGCCAGTGCGGTTTCGACCGACTCATCGGCCTCCACCTTGCCACCGGGAAACTCCCAGAGGCCGCCCTGGTGCTGAGTGTCGGCACGACGGGCAATGAGGATTTTGCCGCTGCCGTCACGGATAACGGCAGCCGCTACGTGTACTCGTTTCACCGCGCAATCTCCTCCAGTCCGGCCTTCTGCCAGGCCTTGAAGGCTGGCCATTGGTAGAGGGTTTCAACATAAGCTTCGTCGGTTGCCGACAGCTTGACCCGGTAGGTGCGCAGGCGCACGGCGATGGGTGCGAAGAACGCGTCGGCCAGCGTTGCACGTCCGAACAGATACGGACCGGTTTCGGTGGCGGCGGCTCGGCATTCGGCCCACAACGCCGACATACGCTCGATATCGGCCTGGACGTCGGCCGGGTTTGGCGACAGCGGCGCGTCATGGCTGAGGTCGAATGGCATGTTGCCGCGCATGGCGAAAAAGCCGCTGTGCATCTGCGCGCAGGCAGAACGCGCCTGGGCACGGGCGGCAATGTCTTCAGGCCACAAGCCCGCTTCGGGGAACTGTTCGGCCAGGTACTCGGCAATCGCCAGGGAGTCGGCGATGGTGCCGTGTTCGGTCTTCAACAACGGGACCTTGCCGGTCGGCGAGTGCTTGAGCAGACGTTCGCGGGTGTCCGGCTGGTTCAGTTTGATCAGTTCTTCGGTGTAGGTAGCGCCGGTCAGATCGAGAGCCAGGGCGCCACGCAGGGACCAGGAGGAAAGCAGTTTGTCGCCGATGATCAGGTGGAGGCTCATGTTCGGGACCTTTAGAAGAGGGGACACGCCAGTCTAGTTCGTGACTGACAGACCGTCTTCGCGAGCAGGCTCGCTCCCACATTTGATCCTGCTGCGCACATTTACTGTGTTCACTGAGATCTCCTGTGGGAGCGAGCCTGCTCGCGAATGGGTCGACTCGGTCTTACGTACGGTACTCGGCGTTGATTTTCACGTATTCGTGGGACAGGTCGGTGGTCCAGATGGTTTCGCTGCAATCGCCACGACCCAGCTCGATACGGATGGTGATTTCTTCCTGCTGCATCACCGCCGCACCCTGGGCTTCGGTGTAGGTCGCGGCGCGGGCGCCACGGCTGGCGATGCACACTTCGCCGAGGAACACGTCGATCTTGCTCACGTCCAGGTTCAGTACGCCGGCACGGCCGACAGCGGCCAGGATGCGGCCCCAGTTCGGATCGGAAGCAAACAGTGCGGTCTTGATCAACGGCGAGTGAGCCACGGTGTAGCCGACGTCCAGGCACTCCTGGTGATTGCCGCCGCCGTTGACTTCAACGGTGACGAACTTGGTCGCGCCTTCGCCATCGCGAACGATGGCCTGGGCCACGTCCATGCACACTTCGAACACCGCTTGCTTAAGCTTGGTGAACAGCTCGCCCTCGGCGCGGGTGATTTCCGGCAGTGCAGCCTGACCGGTAGCGATCAGCATGCAGCAGTCATTGGTCGAAGTATCGCCGTCGATGGTGATGCGGTTGAACGACTTGTTGGCGCCGTCCAGCATCAGGTTTTGCAGCACATCGCGGGAGACTTTGGCGTCGGTGGCGATGTAGCCGAGCATGGTCGCCATGTTCGGGCGAATCATGCCCGCGCCTTTGCTGATACCGGTGACGGTAATGGTCACGCCGTCGTGCTGGAACTGACGGCTGGCGCCCTTGGGCAGCGTGTCGGTGGTCATGATTCCGGTGGCGGCCGCTTCCCAGTTGTTGACCGACAGGTCGTCGAGGGCCGCTTGCAATGCGCCTTCGATTTTCTCGACCGGCAGCGGCTCGCCGATCACACCGGTGGAATACGGCAGCACCTGGCTGGCATCTACGCCAGTCAGTTCAGCCAGTTTGGCGCAGGTGCGTTCGGCCGCGGCCAGGCCTGGCTCACCGGTACCGGCGTTGGCATTGCCGGTGTTGGTCAGCAGGTAACGTACCGGACCCTGCACACGCTGCTTGGCCAGGATCACCGGAGCGGCGCAAAAAGCGTTCAGGGTAAACACGCCAGCGACTGTGGAACCTTCGGCACAGCGCATGACCACGACATCCTTGCGCCCCGGGCGCTTGATACCGGCCGAGGCGATACCGAGTTCAAAACCGGCAACCGGGTGCAACGTTGGCAAAGGACCAAGACCAACAGCCATGAATGAGCTCCTTACAATGATGTCAGCACCGCTATGCTCTTTTTTTCAAGAAGGCGGTGGTTTAAATGGCAAAACGCCGCGACGGCATGAGCCGGTCGCGGCGCGGGTATATCAGCGTATGAAACGGGTTTTACTGGATCTGCCCGTGGCAATGCTTGAACTTCTTGCCCGAACCGCAGTAGCACAGCTCGTTGCGGCCCAGCTTCTGCTCATTGCGTACCGGCGCAGCGGCAAGGGCCACATCGACCTCTTCCCCGATCGGCTCCACATGCTCAAGGCCAGGCGCTTCTTCGTGGTGGAACTGCATGCGCGCGGCCAGCGCTTCGGCTTCCTGACGCAGGCGCGCTTCTTCTTCGATCGGGTCTTCGCGGCGAACCTGAACGTGCGACAGCACACGGATCGAGTCGCGCTTGATCGAATCCAGCAGCTCGGAGAACAGCGTGAACGACTCGCGCTTGTATTCCTGCTTCGGGTTTTTCTGGGCATAACCACGCAGGTGGATGCCGTGGCGCAGGTGATCCATGGTCGACAGGTGATCTTTCCACAGATCGTCCAGAACACGCAGAACGATTTGCTTCTCGAAGGTGCGCAGCGCTTCGGCGCCGGCCTGGTCTTCTTTCTCGTTGTACGCCGCCATGAGTTCCTGCATCAGCTTCTCACGCAGGGTTTCTTCGTACAGGTGATCGTCTTCGTCGAGCCATTTCTGGATCGGCAGTGCCACGCCGAAGTCGCTTTGCAACGCAGCTTCCAGACCCGCCACGTCCCACTGCTCAGGCAGCGACTGCGGCGGAATGTGGGCACTGACGGTGGCGTTGAGCACGTCCTGACGGAAGTCGGCGATGGTTTCACCGATGTTGTCGGCGGCCAGCAACGTGTTACGCATGTGATAGATCACTTTACGCTGTTCGTTGTTGACGTCGTCGAACTCGAGCAGTTGCTTACGAATGTCGAAGTTGCGGCCTTCAACCTTGCGCTGAGCCTTTTCGATAGCGTTGGTCACCATGCGGTGCTCGATCGCTTCGCCAGGCTGCATGCCCAGGGCTTTCATGAAGTTCTTCACCCGATCAGAGGCAAAGATACGCATCAGGCTGTCTTCCAGCGACAGGTAGAAACGGCTGGAACCGGCGTCACCCTGACGACCGGCACGACCACGCAGCTGGTTGTCGATACGGCGCGATTCGTGACGCTCGGAAGCGATCACCTGCAAACCGCCCGACTCCAGCACTTGCTGGTGACGTTTCTGCCAGTCGGCCTTGATCTGGGCAATCTGCTCAGGGGTCGGGTTTTCCAGCGAGGCCACTTCCACTTCCCAGTTGCCGCCCAACAGGATGTCGGTACCACGACCGGCCATGTTGGTGGCGATGGTCAGCGCACCCGGGCGACCGGCCTGGGCGATGATCTCGGCTTCTTTTTCGTGGAACTTGGCGTTCAGAACCTTGTGTTCGATGCCTTCTTTCACGAGCAGGCTGGACATGTGCTCGGAAGTTTCGATAGTTGCAGTACCCACCAGCACCGGACGGCCGGCAGCCATGCTTTCCTTGATGTCATTGACGATCGCCGCGTATTTCTCGTCGGCGGTCAGGAACACCAGGTCGTTGTAGTCTTTACGGGCCAGCGGCTTGTTCGTCGGGATGACGATGACCTGCAGGCCATAGATCTGATGGAACTCGAACGCTTCGGTGTCGGCCGTACCGGTCATGCCGGACAGCTTGTTGTACAGACGGAAGTAGTTCTGGAACGTGGTCGATGCCAGGGTCTGGCTTTCGGCCTGGATGTTCAGGTGCTCCTTGGCTTCGATGGCCTGGTGCAGGCCTTCGGACAGACGACGACCGGGCATGGTACGACCGGTGTGCTCGTCGACCAGCACGACCTGACCGTCCTGCACGATGTATTCAACGTTGCGATGGAACAGCTTGTGCGCACGCAGGCCGGCATAAACGTGAGTCAGCAGGGCCAGGTTGTGCGCCGAGTACAGGCTCTCGCCTTCAGCGAGCAGGCCGAGACGGGTCAGCGAGTCTTCGACGAACTGGTGGCCGGCTTCGTTGAGTTCGACCTGACGGGACTTCTCGTCAACGGTGTAGTGGCCGGCCTTGGTGACTTCGCCTTCGACTTCTTCGACGTGCAATTCCAGCTGCGGGATCAGTTTGTTGATCTCGATGTACAGCTTGGAGCTGTCCTCGGCCTGACCGGAAATGATCAGCGGGGTACGGGCTTCGTCGATGAGGATGGAGTCGACTTCGTCGATCACGGCGAAATTGAGTTCACGCTGGAATTTTTCTTCCAGGCTGAACGCCATGTTGTCGCGCAGGTAATCGAAACCGAATTCGTTGTTGGTACCGTAGGTGATATCGGCGGCGTAGGCTGCGCGCTTCTCTTCCGGCGGCTGGAACGGCGTGACCACGCCGACCGTCAGGCCGAGGAATTCATAGAGCGGACGCATCCAGTTGGCGTCACGACGGGCCAGGTAGTCGTTCACCGTCACAACGTGCACGCCCTTGCCGGACAACGCGTTGAGGTAAACGCCCAGTGTCGCCACCAGGGTCTTGCCTTCACCGGTGCGCATTTCGGCGATCTTGCCTTCATGCAAGGTCATGCCACCGATCAGCTGGACATCGAAGTGGCGCATCCCCATGACGCGCTTACCGGCTTCGCGAGCGACCGCAAAAGCTTCCGGCAACAGCTTGTCGAGGGTTTCCCCTTTGGCGAAGCGGGCCTTGAACTCATCTGTCTTGGCACGCAATTGATCGTCCGAAAGGGCCACCATTTGCTCTTCGAAGGCATTGACGAGTTGCACCGTCTTGAGCATGCGCTTGACTTCACGCTCGTTCTTGCTTCCAAAAAGTTTCTTTAACAAAGGCGCAAACATATCGGCAGGATCTTCCACACTAAAGGGATGGAGGGCGGCCCCGTGAGTCGCCCGAGCAGCCCTCATGGCCGCATGCGAACGAGCATTCTACCCGGAAACGATGGTGAGGAAAGTGGCGTTATTCCACGATGCTGGCACAGCGCTTTGACGGGGCTCACTTAAAATAGGGGCAAATGGCTGAACTTCAAGCCATACAACGCAGAAGTTACTCGTTGATTTAATGGGTAAAGCGCGCGTAATGCAATGGGTCGGGTGCATCCAGTGCTTTCTGCTACCATGGCGGCTCTGTTACTTCAGGTGTCTGATCATGGCATTTCGCCCTCTTACGGCCAGAGCACCCGCCGTCCTGCTTCGCGAAGCCAAGCCGCTCAAAGCCATACTCGGCCACGCCCAACGCCTGGGCCATCTGCAACGTCTGCTGGAGAGCCAACTGCAGCCCGCCGCTCGCGAACACTGCCATGTGGCGTCGTGGCGCGAAGGCAGTTTGTTGCTGATTGTCACCGATGGCCATTGGGCCACCCGCTTGCGCTACCAGCAAAAGCGCCTGCAGCGGCAACTGCAGATGTTCGACGAGTTCGCCAGCCTCACGCGAATCCTGTTCAAGGTGCAGCCGCCCACCGTGCAGCACGGTGCGGCCGGGCATACCATGGATTTGTCCAACGATGCGGCGGCGACGATTCAGGCAACGGCCGATGGCATCAGCGATCCGAATCTGCGCGCCGCGCTGGAGCGTTTGGCGGCGCATGCCAGGCCCAAGGCCTGACACAGCCCCCTGTGGGAGCGAGCCTGCTCGCGAAAGCAATGTATCAGTCAACCTATGTGGTGACTGACAGACCGCCTTCGCGAGCAGGCTCGCTCCCACAGTTTTTACCATGCCCGCTCGCTAGCGGCGTTTGCTGCCACCTAGCAACGACCCCATCAACCCGCGCACCAACTGTCGCCCCAATTGATTCGCCGCCTGGCGCATCGCTGATTTCAACGCCTGCCCCGCCGCCGTGCCGAGAAACTCCCCGGCCTGTTCGGTGAAGCTCGGCTCTTGAGGCGCCGGTTTGCCTGACTCCGCTTCGGGTTCCGGCGCCAGCCCCTTGCGTCCCATCAGCACTTCATAGGCCGACTCACGATCAATCGGTTTGTCATAACGCCCCTTGAACGGCGAACCGGCGATCAACACGGTGCGTTCAGTCTCGGTCAATGGCCCGATCCGCGACTGCGGCGGAGCCACCAACACCCGCCGGACCATCTCCGGCGTGCCCTTCTCCTGCAAGGTGCCGACCAACGCCTCGCCAATGCCAAGTTCCGTCAGCACCGACAAGGCATCGAACGCCGGGTTAGGCCGGAAGCCGTCAGCCACGGCCCGCAGGGATTTCTGCTCCTTGGCGGTGAACGCGCGCAAACCATGCTGGATACGCAGACCCAGTTGCGCCAGCACGTCATCCGGCAAATCGCCCGGCGATTGGGTGACGAAATACACGCCCACCCCTTTCGAGCGGATCAGCCGCACCACCTGCTCCAGACGATCCTGCAAAGCCTTGGGGGTGCCGGTGAACAACAGGTGCGCTTCGTCGAAAAACAACGCGAGCAGCGGTTTGTCCGCGTCGCCACGCTCCGGCAACTGCTCGAACAGTTCGGCCAGCAGCCATAGCAGGAAAGTCGCGTAGACCTTCGGAGCTTCATGCACCAGACGACTGGCATCGAGTAAATGAATGCGCCCGCGACCCTCTGCCGTCGGTTGCAGAATATCTTCGAGTTGCAACGCCGGTTCACCGAACAGCGCCTCGGCACCTTGCTGCTCAAGGGTCGCCAGACGTCGCAACAGGGCCTGGCTGGAACCGGTGGTCATCAGCGCCGCGTCGTCACCCAACAGTTCCGGGTTGTCCTTGAGGTGAGTAAGCAGCGCCTTCAAGTCCTTGAGGTCCAGCAGCAACAGGCCTTCGCGGTCCGCGACCTTGAAGGCGGCGTACAGCGCCGACTGCTGGCTGTCGGTCAGTTCCAGCAGGCTGCCCAGCAACAAAGGCCCCATTTCGCTCAAGGTCGTGCGCAACGGATGACCGGACTGACCGTGTATGTCCCACAACGTCACCGGATAGGCCGCCGGCTGGTGGTTCAGCCAGGGCATCCCGGCGATCCGCTCGGCGATCTTGCCCTGGGGGTTGCCCGCGGCGCCCAAACCGCACAGGTCACCTTTGATATCGGCGGCGAACACCGCCACGCCGGCATCGCTGAAGGCTTCGGCCATGCGTTGCAGGGTGACGGTCTTGCCGGTCCCGGTCGCACCTGCGATCAAACCGTGACGGTTGGCCAGGCGCATGGCCTGGGCGATCGGCTGCCCCGAAAGATCGGCGCCGATAACGAGTTGCAATGAGTCAGGCATTTGGTCACCTATGGTTAATCTTTGGTCCTGCACGGCCGATAGGAATTACAACAAAGCAGACAGACACAATCTGTTCGGAGATTTCCCTTAAGGAGCGATGGAGATATCACTTGCTTTCAACCTTGCCCATTTTGCGTTCCTTTATAAAAGCACGCGATGGGCATTAAGACCTTAGCGGACCCCCAAGCCATGAACAAAAATCTACGCTTCAGCCATAAAATCCTGCTTGCCGCCGCCTTCATCGTCATGGCCACGTTCGCCTCGTTCACCCTGTACAACGACTATTTACAGCGCAATGCCATCCGCGAAGACCTGGATAACTATCTCAACGAGATGGGCGACGTCACCGCCAACAATATCCAGACCTGGCTGACAGGCCGAATTCTGCTGATTGAAAACCTCGCGCAGAACATTGCCATCAATCCGGAACAAGCCAATGTTGCCGCGCTGCTTGAGCAGAAAACGCTGACATCGACCTTCATGGCGTCCTACTTGGGTGATGCCACCGGGCACTTCACCATCCGTCCGGATGCGAAGATGCCCGACGGCTTCGACCCACGGGTCCGCCCCTGGTACAAGGGGGCGGAAAACACTAGCGCCCCGACCCTCACCGAACCCTATATCGATGCGGCGACCGGTCAAACGATCATTTCCATGGCCACCGCTTCGAAAAAATCCGGACAAAGCGTCGGTGTGGTCGGTGGTGACCTGAGCCTGCAAACCCTGATCGACACCCTCAGTGCACGTGACTTCGACGGCATGGGCTATGCCTTCCTGATCAACGCCGACGGCAAGATCCTGGTCCACCCGGACAAAGCTCTGGTGATGAAGTCCCTGAGCGAGGCGTACCCGCAAAACACCCCGCGTATCAGCCGCGACTTCAGTGAAGTGGGGGTCGAGGGCAAAACCCGCATCGTGACTTTCACGCCGATCAAGGGCCTGCCATCGGTCAACTGGTACATCGGCCTGTCGATCGACAAGGAAAAAGCCTTCTCGATGCTCAGCGAATTCCGCGCTTCGGCGGTCGTTGCGACGGTCATTTCCGTTGTGATCATCATTGCCCTGTTGAGCATGCTGATCCGCATCCTGATCCAGCCGCTGCATGTCATGACCCGCGCCATGGCCAACATTGCCGACGGTGAAGGCGACCTGACCAAACGCCTGACCATCGTCAACAATGACGAGTTCGGCACCCTCGGCACCGCGTTCAACCGTTTCGTCGAGCGTATCCACGGCTCGATCCGTGAAGTGAGTTCGGCAACCGGCCAGGTCAACGAAGTGGCGTTGCGGGTGGTGGCGGCTTCGAACTCGTCGATGTTCAACTCCGACCAACAGGCCTCGCGCACCAGCAGCGTCGCCGCGGCGATCAACCAGCTCGGCGCCGCCGCCCAGGAAATCGCCCGCAACGCGGCGCAAGCCTCGAATCAGGCCAGCGATGCCCGCAGCCTGGCCGAAGATGGCCAGCAAGTGGTGGATCGCAGCATTGTCGCGATGAATCAGCTGTCGAGCATGCTCAGCGCCTCCAGCAGCAACATCGAGTCGCTCAATAGCAAGACCGTGAACATCGGGCAGATCCTCGAAGTGATCACCAGCATCTCCCAGCAAACCAACCTGCTGGCGCTTAACGCCGCCATCGAAGCGGCGCGGGCGGGTGAAGCCGGCCGCGGGTTTGCGGTGGTGGCCGATGAAGTGCGTAACCTGGCACACCGCACCCAGGAATCGGCGCAACAGGTACAGACCATGATCGAAGAGCTGCAAGTCGGCGCCCGCGAATCCGTCAGCACCATGAGCGACAGCCAGCGCCACAGTCAGGACAGCGTGGAAATCGCCAATCAGGCCGGCGAGCGGCTGAGCAGCGTGACCCGGCGCATCGGTGAAATCGACGGCATGAACCAGTCGGTAGCCACGGCGACCGAGGAACAGACGGCCGTGGTGGAGTCGATCAATGTCGACATTACCGAAATCAATACGTTGAACCAGGAAGGCGTGAAAAACCTGCAGTCGACGCTGCGGGCCTGTGCCGATCTTGAGCAGCAGGCGGCGCGGTTGAAGCAGTTGGTGGGCAGTTTCCGAATTTAGTGCCTGAACCGGCCCCTCCGCGAGCAGGCTCGCTCCCACATGCGAATCACAGTGGACACAGATTTTGTGTACGACCGAGATCCCCTGTGGGAGCGAGCCTGCTCGCGAAGGCGGCCTGAAATACACCGCAAAAACCCCGCAGCCTCCCCACCCACAAAACCCCAACCGAACATCTATTCTTCAGTAAGGTCAACCAAGGAGATCAACGGACTGGAGGGATGTTTATCGTGCATATCGCGGACATAACCATGTTCTACGCCCCCGCCAGCGGTGGCGTGCGTACTTATCTGGATGCCAAACATCATCGCCTGTGCACAAGGTCGGGCATTCGCCACAGTTTGCTGATTCCCGGGCCATCCTTCGGTGAACAGGATGGCATCTACACCGTTCCGGCTCCCGCTCTGCCCTTCGGCAAAGGCTATCGCTTCCCCCTTCGTCTGGCGCCCTGGCGCAATGTCCTCCACGATCTGCAACCTGACCTGATCGAGGTCGGCGACCCTTACCTCACCGCCTGGGCGGCCCTGGATGCGCGGCGGCAACTGGATGTGCCGGTGATTGGCTTTTATCACTCGGACCTGCCACTGCTTGCCAGCAATCGCATGGGCAACTGGGTCACTCCCAACGTCGAGGCTTATGTCAGCAAACTCTACGGCAACTTCGACCGCGTGCTGGCGCCGAGCCGGGTCATGGCTGACAAGCTGACCGGTCTGGGGGTGAGGAATGTATTCGTGCAACCCCTGGGCGTCGATTTACAAATGTTTCATCCCGACGCGCGCGATCCCGACCTGCGGACCGAACTGGGTCTGGAGGAAAATACGCATCTGCTGATCTTCGCCGGGCGCGGGTCCAAGGAAAAAAACCTGCCGGTGCTGCTCGACTGCATGGTGCGCCTGGGCCGACGCTATCACTTGCTGCTGGTGGGCTCGTCGATGCCGACCGCCGTGCCGGACAATGTCACCGTCATCGATGAATTCTGCCCGGCCGCGCAAGTCGCCCGCCTGATGGCCAGTGCCGATGCACTCGTACATGCCGGCGACCAGGAAACCTTTGGCCTGGTGACCCTCGAAGCCATGGCCTGCGGTATCCCGGTAGTGGCCGTGGCGGCTGGCGCCTTTGAGGAAATCATCACCGAAGAATGTGGCCTGTTGTGTACCCCCAACGATTCCTTGGCCATGGCCAACGCCGTGCGCGAACTGTTCAGCCGGGATAGCGCAGCCATCGGCCAGCAGGCGCGACGCCATGTCGAGCGGCATTACGCCTGGGATTCGGTGGTCAACAGCCTGCTCGGTCACTATTACGCCGTACTCGGCAGCCAATGGCCGCGGGCGGCCAATGGTTGAGCCCATGACTGCGCCCAGTCTGCTACTGGTGCTGCACGATGTGGCACCGCAAACCTGGGCCGATTACCAGCCTTTTGTCGACGCCGTCGACACGCTCGGCGATGTACCGATGACCTGGCTGGTGGTACCGGATTTCCACAAGCACAACGACCTGCAAGCCCATCCGGGGTTTCGCAACCAGCTATCGGCGCGTATCGACAAGGGCGATGAACTGGCACTGCACGGCTACTTCCATTGCGATGACGGACCGGTGGCGAACAATCCCCGGGACTGGTTCATGCGCCGGATCTATACCCACGAAGGTGAGTTTTACGGTCTGTCCCGAGAGGCCGCTTTTGCCCGTTTGCGCGCCGGTATCGAAATGTTCCACCAATATCAGTGGCCATTGCAGGGTTTCGTCGCTCCCGCCTGGCTGATGAGCGAAGGCACGCGGCAGGCCTTGCGCCAACTCCCCTTGACCTATACCAGCGATGCGCAGCACCTCTATCGCCTGCCCGACTTCACAGCCGTGGATGCACCCGGACTGGTCTGGAGCGCACGCAGTGCGTGGCGCCGGGGTTTGTCGAAGCTCGTCAGCGATCAACTCGAACAACGCTGGCGGCAAGCGTCGGTGATTCGCCTGGGCCTGCACCCGGTGGATATGCGACATGAGTTCTCTCGCACCTACTGGTTGCAAACCCTCAAGCGTCTGCTCACTGAGGGTCGCGTGCCTATGACAAAGGCGTGCTGGCTGGCACTGCAAAATGACCGCATGGGGCGCGCTGCATGAGCCGCGGGATTCTGTTGCTGATTGCCCTGCTCGCCGCGGTGCTGATTCCCTGGCTGTTGGGTGGCAGCGATACATGGTCGCGACTGAACACCTTTCCTCTGAATTGGCTGCTGGTGATGTTCGGCATGATCCTGCTGTGCTGGGTGGTCAACACCCTGCGCCTGCGCCTGTTGCTGGGGGATCAGCGTGAAAAGGTAAGCCCGGTCAAAAGCCTGGGCGTGGTTATGGCCGCCGAATTTGCCTATTGCGCCACCCCCGGCGGTAGCGGCGGGCCACTGACCATCATGGCGTTGCTGGCGCGTAATGGCGTGCGTCCGGCCAGGGGCAGTGCCGTGTTCGCCATGGACCAGTTGAGCGACCTGCTGTTTTTCCTCTGCGCCTTGAGCGGGATCCTGATTTATGCGTTGTTCCAGCACCTGAGCCAGCGCATGGAGTGGCTGCTGATCGTCAGCGCCATCTCGATGTTCGGTGGCCTGGTCTGTTGCGTGGTGGTGGCCCGCTATCACCGCTTGCTGATTCGGCTAAGTGGCCGATTACTCATTCGTCTCAACGTCCAATCCACCACGCGCATGCGCTGGGCACGAAAACTCCTGCAGTTTCTGGCGGCGTTTACCGACACCCTCAAGTTGCCGTTTCAGACATTGATCAAGGTGTTTGCCTTGACCTGCCTGCATTGGATTTTGCGCTACAGCGTGCTGTACCTGGCGCTGCGTGGACTTGGTGCGGATTTGCAGTGGGCCTGGTGCTTTCTGATCCAGATGCTGTCACTGAGTGCGGGGCAGTTCAGCCTGTTGCCGGGTGGGGCCGGGGCGGCAGAATTGACATCGGCGGCGCTGTTGGCGCCCATGGTGGGAAAATCCACGGCGGCTGCAGCGATCCTGATCTGGCGGGCGGTAACCTATTATTTCTATCTGCTGGTGGGCGGGCCGGTGTTTCTCTTGATGCTCGGACGCCCCTTGCTCAAAAAGCTGATGAAGCTCAAGCAGGCTTAGGGGGATCTTCGGGTTCTTGATGCAACTGTTCCCACAACTCGGCTGCTCCCGGAAATTCCGTGCCATCTTCCGGACTCATGTCATCGGGATCATACCGGCTCAAACAGCCCTCGCCCAACGTGGCGGGCGCCTTGGAAGTGGCTTTGTCCAGTGGATCGGCCATGGTCATGTCCCCTATTCAGAAACGGCTGCGCAGAAACGGCGAAGGGCCTGCAGCGATTGAACGCCCAGGCCCTTCGAATTTCAACCGTATTGTGCTGCGATCAGAACACCACGGTCTTGTTGCCGTGCACCAGCACCCGGTCTTCCAGGTGATAACGCAGGCCACGGGCCAGCACCATCTTCTCGACATCACGACCGAAACGCACCATGTCTTCGATACTGTCGCTGTGACTGACGCGTACCACGTCCTGTTCGATGATCGGACCGGCATCCAGCTCTTCGGTCACATAATGACAGGTCGCACCGATCAATTTCACTCCACGCATGGAGGCCTGGTGATACGGCTTGGCACCGACGAACGACGGCAGGAAGCTGTGGTGAATGTTGATGACCTTATGTGCATATTCGCTGCACAGTTCAGGCGGCAGGATCTGCATGTAGCGGGCCAGTACCACGACTTCGGCATCGTGCTGTTTCACCAGACGCGAGACTTCGGCGAACGCCGGCTCCTTGTCCTGCGGATTGACCGGCACGTGGTAGTACGGAATGCCGTGCCATTCGACCATGCTGCGCAGGTCGTCATGGTTGGAAATCACGCAGGCGATCTCGCAGTCCAGTTCATCGCTGTGCCAGCGATGCAGCAAGTCGGCCAGACAGTGGGACTCGCGACTGGCCATCAGCACAACGCGCTTTTTCTGCGCGGTATCGGTGATGCGCCAATCCATCGAGAACTCTTCGGCAATCGGCGCAAACGCTTCGCGCAAGGCTTCGATACCGAATGGCAGCGAGTCGGCACGAATTTCGTGACGCATGAAGAACCAGCCGCTGAGATTGTCCGAGTGATGGCTCGCTTCAGTGATCCAGCCGTTATGTGACGCCAGAAAGTTACTGACTTTAGCAACGATACCGACGCGGTCCGGGCAAGAAATCACCAACCGAAAGGTGCGCATGAGGGGGAAACTCCAGAACTTCGCAAAGGCCGTCATTCTAGCGATTACGCAGCAAAACTGCAGTATTGATCAGGCAGCGCCTTGCGTGATGGCAAGCAACCCGTGCTTTGTCAGCTCTCGAGGCCTGCGAGGTGGCAGTGTTGTTTGCCATCTACCAGCAATCAATTGTGAACATCTGTAGCGACAGCTTCGAACTTTTTAACTGCGCATCCAATGCGGGCCGAAATCACCGTAATTAAATTAAATAAACCCCGGTTAAATGTTTACTTGATGAAACAGCCTGACTATTATTGCCGCACTGTCCCCTGCCATCCCGCGTCCTACATAAGGTAGTAATCATGTCCTTGATCAACGAATATCGCGCCACCGAAGAAGCAATCAAAGAGCTGCAAGCCCGTTTGAAGAATCTGTCCCAAGACGACAAACTGCAAACCGAGCTGGAATTCGAAGGCAAACTGCGCACCCTGATGGGCGAATACTCCAAGTCCCTGCGTGACATCATCGCGTTGCTGGATCCTGAATCCAAAACCAAGGCACCACGCGGCGGCGCAGTAAAAACTACCGGTACCAAGCGTGCCCGCAAAGTTAAACAATACAAAAACCCGCACAACGGCGAAGTCATCGAAACCAAAGGTGGCAACCACAAGACTCTGAAAGAGTGGAAAGCCAAGTGGGGCGGTGACGTGGTTGAAGGCTGGGCTACCCTGCTGGGCTAAGCCACAGAGCCTGTCGCAGATAAGTACGCGACAAAAAATAACGCCAGCATAACGCTGGCGTTTTTTTATGCCCGCAGTTCTACCCGGCGCGTTTTCGATTTCAAAGATTCAAACGTTTGCGCAAGTCCTGAACATACTCGTGCCATTGATCGAGCACCTCTTGCTGAAACGATGTCGCTGTAAGCGCCAATTGGGCTGCGGCCTCTATGAAACTTTCAACGGTATTGGGCGCCCCCCACTCAGGGTCTGACAAACGTTTCTGACAGAATATTCGCCAGCGCTCTTGCTCTTCGAAACTCAACGTGTCGGAAAAGTTACGTGCGCGATATCGAAACAATAACTCAGGCAAACGTTCATCATCGAAAGGCCACTGGGACTGCGCTAATTGCGCCGGATCGACCGTACGGACTTGTTCGCATAGCCGTCGATCGCGGTCACCGATAAAACCGTCGTATAACTGTTGTTCAGGATCCTGGCTGAAGGAAAACTCCTCGCGGGCATAAACCCCTGCAACTTTATCCTGCCAAACTTTCGCCGCGTCATTTAGCCGCAGTGCACGCTGCCGATACAGCGCCATGTCCAGCCCCAGGCGCTGCTGATCTTCCGGGCGAAGTACCGCCAACGGTGCCACCACCGGGCATTTATTGATGTGAATGAGCTTGAGCGGTACCGGCAACTCACCTTCGGCCAGATCATCACGGCGGGTGTACAAGCGCTGGCGCAGGGATTCGGCATCCAGATCCAGCAAGCCCTGTGGATCTAGGTGCAGGTCGCAGACAATCAATGCATTCTTGTTGCGCGGGTGCCATGCCAAAGGCAGCACTACGCCGACGTAGTTTCGCGCCGCGGAAAACCGCCCGGACACATGCACCATCGGTTGCAGCAGGCGGATCTGATCCAGCACCTTTTGTTTGCTGCGCAACTGAAACAGCCACTCATACAGTTTCGGCTGCTTATCCCGAATCAAACGAGCCAGGGCGATGGTGGCGCGAACATCCGACAGCGCTTCATGGGCATGACCGTGATCGATCCCGTTGGCGGCAGTCAGGCGCTCCAGCTTGAGCGTCACCCGCCCTTCGTCGTCCGTCGGCCAAACAATCCCGTCTGGACGCAAGGCATACGCGGCACGCACCACGTCGATCAAATCCCAGCGACTGTTGCCGCCCTGCCATTCCCGCGCGTAAGGGTCGAAAAAGTTGCGGTACAGGCTATAGCGGGTCATCTCGTCGTCGAAACGCAGGGTGTTGTACCCCGCTCCGCAAGTACCAGGGGCCGCCAGTTGCGCATGCACCCGGGTCATGAAGTCAGCTTCGCTCAGGCCTTGTTCGGACAAGCGGCCGGGCGTAATGCCGGTAATCGCACAAGCCGCCGGGTGCGGCAGGATATCGTCACTGGGCTGGCAATAGAGATTGACCGGTTCGTCTATTTCATTGAGATCGAAGTCAGTACGCAGCCCTGCCATTTGCAGGGGGCGATCGCAACGGGGGTTGATGCCCGTCGTTTCATAGTCGTACCAGAAGATGGAGGTCACGGGCTAATCCTGAACTGTAGATCGGCGAAGTCTAGGCGTTCACGTCCCGCTCCGGCCAGCAATCTTGTCATTCAATCACCTCTGCCTTATTACCGTGTAATACATAGTTATGTCGTTTCTCCCGGCGAGGCTGCTAGCATCGGGAGACGAGACAATCCCGATCAGGCCACATCATCAGGTTGCCCATGCTCGAGACCGCGGCACTGCCAAGGAAAGCGACGCTGTTCCCGCCACTGGATACGCGTTACCAGGTCGAGACGCCGGAAGGCATCGATCTGCCACTGCGCCCGGCCGGGTTGATGGTTCGTGCACTGGCGTTCTCCATCGATCTGGTGTTGCGCGGCTTGATCCTCGGTCTGTTGTTCATTGTCCTGTCGATGCTGGGAAAACTCGGCGCGGGACTCGGTTCGCTGCTGATTTTCGGCGTGAGCTGGTGGTACATGGTGCTGTTCGAAGTCCTCAATCAGGGCCGCTCACCGGGCAAGCAATGGATGGGCCTGCGTGTTGTGCAGGACGATGGCACCCCCATCGGCTGGTCCGCGTCACTGCTGCGCAACCTGCTGCGCTTTGTTGACCTGTTGCCATTCGGTTACTTCCTTGGGGCGATCAGTTGCCTGCAACATCCCAGCTTCAAGCGACTGGGCGATATCGCCGCCGGTACGCTGGTGATCTACCGTGAACAACCGCTCACCCGACCGCAACTTCCGCCCGCCCAGCCGCGTCGCCCGGCTTTTACCCTGACATTGATCGAACAACGGGCCATCCTCGGTTTCGCCGAACGCCAGGCGGAACTGTCCGATGCCAGGGTCAATGAACTGGCATCGATCCTTGCCAAGCCGTTGCAGGTACCAGCGCCACAGGCCGTTGCCGAACTGAACGGCATCGCCCGTGGCCTGTTGGGGCCGACATGAAGCAAAGTCTTTTTGAACATCGGCACATGGCCGAATGGGAGCAATTCGACGGCCTGCTGGAACGGCTGGAGCGGGACAGGAACGCCACCGGGGTCGACAGTTTTCCCGACGATTATCGGCGCATCTGCCAACACCTGGTGCTGGCTCGGGAACGTGGTTACAGCAGTTTTCTCATCGACTCATTGCAGCAACAAGTCCTGCGTGGGCATCAACAGCTGTATCGGCATCGCAGCCGACTGGGCGCCAATGTGCTGGCGTTCATCCTCGCGGACTTCCCCCGTCTGGTACGCGAACAGTGGCGTTTCGTGCTCGCCGCCAGCCTGATGTTTTTCGGCAGCCTGATCGGCATCGCATTACTGGTTTATCTGTTTCCAGACCTGGTCTACAACCTGATTCCGGCCGAGCAGGTCAGCGAAATGCAGAGCATGTACGACCCCGAGGCCGGTCACCTGGGGCGCTCGGCAGAACGGGCGGCCAGCGAAGACTGGGTGATGTTCAGCTACTACGTCATGCACAACATCGGGATCGCCTTTCAGACCTTCGCCAGCGGTTTGCTGTTTGGCCTGGGCAGCGCGTTTTTCCTGTTTTACAACGGCTTGATCATCGGTGCGGTGGCCGGGCATCTGACGCAGATCGGCTACGGACAGACCTTCTGGTCTTTCGTGATCGGCCATGGCGCCTTCGAACTGAGCGCCATTGCCCTGGCCGGAGCCGCCGGCCTGCAACTGGGCTGGGCCTTGATTGCACCGGGCCGCCTGGCCCGTGCCGAGGCCTTGCTTCTGGCGGCACGCAAGAGTGTGCTGCTGATTTGTGGGGTCATGCTGTTTCTGCTGATCGCGGCGTTTATCGAAGCCTATTGGTCGTCGATGACGGCACCCACGCCCCTGACCAAGTACCTGGTCGGAGCAGCGCTCTGGCTGCTGGTCACGGCTTATCTGCTGTTTGCCGGACGGACCCGCCATGCGCCTGAGTGATGCCAGTGTGGTGATCCGCCCACGCCCCACCTGGGAAGCCATGGACCTGGGTGTGCTGTTGAGCCAGCGCCACCGACGTCTGCTGATGACCAGCTGGGCCATGGTGACCTTACCGGCCTTTGCCCTGCTGACCTGGCTGCTGTGGGAGTCTCCCTCCCTGGCCGTGTTCATTTTCTGGTGGCTGAAACCGGCCTTCGAACGCCTGCCGCTGTACATCCTGTCCAAGTCCCTGTTCGGTGAAACGCCCACACTGAAACAGGCCCTTTATCAATGGCCACGACTGCTCAAGCCACAACTGCTGGCCAGTCTGACCTGGCGCCGGCTGAGCCTGAGTCGCAGCTTTCTGCTGCCAGTGGTGCAGCTCGAAGGGCTGGCGGGTGAGGCACGACAGCAGCGTCTGCAGGTGTTGTTGCAACGCGACGCCAGCGCGGCGCGATGGCTGACGTTGATTGGCGTGCACCTGGAAACCGCGCTGTGGATCGGTCTGATGCTGCTGTTCTATTTGCTCCTGCCGCAACACGTAGCCCTCGATTGGAGCTGGCAGTCGCTGATAACCGCCGCCACGCAGGACTGGCGCTGGCTGGAGCACTTGACCAACGCGTTTTACGTCCTGGTGCTGGTAATTTGGGAACCGATCTACGTGGCCTGCGGCTTCAGCCTTTATCTGAACCGGCGCACCGTGCTGGAAGCCTGGGACATCGAACTGGTGTTCCGGCGGTTGCGCCAACGCTTGAGCCACTCAGCTGTCGCATTGCTGCTGGCGGTGATTTTGCTGATGCCCACCGGGCAAAGCGTCTGGGCTGCACCAATCGTGACACCCGACAGCCCGCGCCTGCTGGAACAGCCACTGACCAGCCAGGCGTCCCGGGACAGCATCAAGGTGATCCTCGATCAGCCCCCGTTCAAGAACAAGGAAACGATCACGCGCTACCGATTCGGCGATGACAACACCGCTACCGAGACCCCGGACGACCACAAAATCCCGCAATGGCTCAAGTCGCTGTTCGAGCTGTTTGACAGCCAGCGCTTCGGTGCCGTGGCCACGCTGATCGAGGCTTTGCTGTGGGGGACCGTGATCGCCGCCGTCGGCCTGTTGATCTGGCGTTACCGCGACTGGTTACAGGCTTTCGTCAGTCGTCGCCCAAACCGTGGCAAAAAAATCGCGCGACCAATGCCGCAGCAGGCGTTCGGCCTGGACCTTGACCGCGAAACCTTGCCCGCCGATATCGCCGCCAGTGCCGAAAGTCTCTGGCAAAGCCACCCTCGGGAAGCGCTCGGATTGCTCTATCGCGCCTTGCTCAGCCATTTGCTGCACGACTTCGGCATCGCGCTGAAAGCCGCCGACACCGAAGGCCAGGTGCTGGAGCGCGTCGAGCAATTGCAACAACCGGCCTTGCTGGCGTTCAGCCAGAACCTGACCCGACACTGGCAGAACATGGCCTACGGGCATCGCCTGCCCCCCACGCATTCACAGCGGGAACTGTGTGATGGCTGGCGTGCCTTGTTCGGCCCGGGAGCAGGCCGTTGAGCCGGCGCGCCTGGCCGTTGATCCTCAGCGCCTTGATTGCCGTGCTGCTGGCGGCACTCAGTGCCTGGCTGTATCTCAAGGCCACGCCCTACCCGGCTGAAATCGACCATGGCCCCTCGCCGGAAGCCCAGGCCAACCCCTACCTGGCCGCTGAACATTTCCTGCGCAAACAGGGCCTGACCGTCAGCCACGCCAACAGTCTCGACATCCTGCCCAGCCTGGAACCGCATCAGCACAGCCTGTTGTTGCTGGGGGACCGCTACAACATGACGCCCCGGCAAATAGATCAAGTGATGAACTGGGCCAGGGCCGGTGGACGACTGTTGTTCGTCGCCCAGTCGTTGTGGGATGAAAAGACCGGGCAGAGTAACGACCGGTTGCTCGACCGGGTGCAACTGCGCCAATCCTTGAGCAAAGACCTCAAGGACCCGCCACCCGACAATCAAAACGGCAGCGGCGATGACCCCTACCCGAAACTGACCAAACTGTATCTGGAAAACGAGGACGCGCCGGCCTATGCGACCTTTGACACCGCGTTCCATCTCGAAGACCCGAAAAATCTCGCCCAGGCCTGGGCCAACAGCGGCAAGGCCACGCACATGATGCAACTCAGCCATGGGCTCGGTTCAATCATCGTGGTGACCGACGCCGACCTGTGGAAAACCCCGGCCATCGAGCAGTACGACAACGCCTGGTTGCTCTGGTATCTGACCGCGGACACCCGCGTGACCCTGCTGTACGACACCGAACACGACAGTCTGTGGACGTTGTTGCTGCGTTATTTCCCCCAGGCGCTGGTCGCCTTGATTGCCCTGATCGGCCTGGGTGTCTGGCATGTCGGTGTGCGTCAGGGACCGATACAGTCACCCGTTTCGAAAGCGCGTCGGCAACTGCAGGAGCACCTGCGTGCCAGTGCCGACTTCATGTGGCGTCGCAACGGTCAGCACAAACTGCTGCAAGGGTTGCAGCAAGACATTCTGCGCCGCGTCCGGCGGCGTCACCCCGGTTATGACCAACTCGGTGTCACCGAACAATGGCTGGTGCTTGCACGCCTGACCGGCCAACCCACACTCGCTATCAGCCAGGCCATGGGTCCACGCCCGAAACAGCGGTTTACCAGCGTTGAATTCAGCCGTCAGGTCGCCCAACTGCAAACCTTGAGGAACGCCTTATGAGTGAATCGATCGAGCCCGATGCCCCCAGTCATGCCGCTCAACAACGTCAACGCGCCAGCCAGTTGGCACGAGCCATACGTGGCGAACTGCAAAAGGCCGTAATCGGCCAGGACAGTGTGATCGATGACGTACTCACAGCCTTGATTGCCGGCGGCCACGTGTTGCTCGAAGGTGTACCCGGGCTGGGCAAGACCTTGCTGGTACGGGCGCTGGCGCGATGCTTCGGTGGTGAGTTCGCGCGCATTCAGTTCACTCCGGATTTGATGCCCAGCGATGTCACCGGCCATGCGGTGTACGACTTGCAGACCGAGCAATTCAAACTGCGCAAAGGTCCGCTGTTCACCCACCTGTTGCTGGCCGACGAGATCAACCGCGCCCCGGCGAAAACCCAGGCTGCACTGCTCGAAGCCATGCAGGAGCGCCAGGTTACCCTTGAAGGCCGCGCCCTGCCCATCCCGCAACCGTTCATGGTGCTGGCCACGCAAAACCCCATCGAACAGGAAGGCACTTACCCGCTTCCGGAAGCCGAGCTGGATCGCTTCATGCTCAAGGTGCGCATGGATTACCCCGACGCCGAGCAGGAATTGAGCATGGTGCGCCAGGTCAGTCGCTCGACCCGCGCCGACATGCTCGACGTGCAGCCATTGCGCACGGTTTTGCAGGCCAAGGATGTGCTGGCCTTGCAGCGCATTGCCGGTGACCTGCCGCTGGATGATCAGGTGCTCGATTATGCCGTGCGCCTGGCCCGCACCACCCGCAGCTGGCCCGGGCTGACCCTGGGTGCCGGCCCTCGGGCCTCGATTGCGCTGGTGCGTTGCGCGAGGGCTCGGGCCTTGTTGCGTGGTGGCGGGTTCGTGATTCCGGATGACATAAAGGGGTGCGCGCTGGCCGTGCTGCGTCATCGTGTGCGTATCGCGCCGGAGCTGGACATCGAGGGACTTGAGGTCGATCACGTGCTGGGGCAACTGCTCGATCAAGTGCCGGCGCCGCGGCTGTGACTCTAATCACGCTGCGGCCCTTTGTGGCGAGGGAGCTTGCTCCCGCTGGGGTGCGAAGCAGCCCCAAAACCAGACGACGCACTATGTCAGACCAACCGCATGCGCCTGTGTTACGACTGCTTCGCAGCCGAGCGGGACGGTGCGACGATTCGACAAGCTCCCTCGCCACAAAAAGCGTTTCTACCAAACAAAGTGTGCGCCGATGAAGCCCACCCGCCTGCTGCTACTCTGGCTCTGCGTGCTGCTGGCCATCGGCATCGTGCTGGGCGCCTTGCAGGCGCTGGAATTTGCGCTGCCTTCATACTTGTCGCGAATCAACTGGGGTTTGCTTTTAGCCCTGCTGGCCCTGGCGCTACTGGATGCCGTGCGCCTCAAACGCATGCCCTCCCCCCGCCTGCAACGGCACATGCCCGGCAGTCTGGCATTGGGGCGCTGGGGTGAAGTCCGGCTGGAGCTCGAGCATGATTTTGCTCAACCACTGGAGCTGCAACTCTTCGACCATGTGCCGGACGGCCTGAGCTTTGAAAACCTGCCTCTATCGGTGTCATTGCAGCCCGGCCAGCGCAGCCTGAACAGTTATCGCCTGCGCCCGCTCAAACGCGGTCACTTCAGTTTCGAACACTGCGAAGTCCACCTGCCAGGCCCATTGGGTCTCTGGACCGACAAGCGTGTGCTGAGCCTGACTGACAACACCCGTGTCTATCCCGACTTCGCCCGCCTCTATGGCGGTCAACTACTGGCAGTGGACAACTGGCTCAGCCAGCTCGGCGTACGCCAGCGCCAACGCCGCGGTCAGGGGCTGGAGTTTCATCAACTGCGCGAGTTCCGCGAGGGCGACAGCCTGCGGCAAATCGACTGGAAAGCCACTGCCCGCCAACGCACACCGATTGCCCGGGAATATCAGGACGAGCGCGACCAGCAGATCATCTTCATGCTCGACTGCGGTCGCCGCATGCGCAGCCAGGACGGTGAGCTGGCGCATTTCGATCACGCGCTCAATGCCTGCCTGCTGCTGAGCTACGTGGCGCTGCGCCAGGGCGATGCGGTGGGGTTGAGTACGTTCGCCAGCGAACAACCGCGCTACCTCGCCCCGATCAAAGGCAGCGGGCAACTCAATGTCCTGCTCAACACGGTCTACGACCTGAACAGCAGCCAGCGCAGCGCCGACTATCAAGCCGCCACCACCCAACTGCTCGCCCGACAAAAACGCCGGGCGCTGGTGGTACTGATGACCAACCTGCGGGATGAGGACGACGAAGAACTGCTCACGGCGGTCAAACGCTTGAGTACGCAGCATGTGGTGCTGGTCGCCAGTTTGCGTGAAGACGTGCTCGACCACCTGCGTGAAACGCCGGTGCAGACCTTGTCCGAGGCTCTGGCCTATTGCGGTACGGTAGGTTACTTGAATGCACGGGCAGAACTTCATGAGCGGTTAAGTGCGCATGGGGTTCCGGTGCTGGATACGCGACCCGGGGAACTGGGTACGCAACTGGTGACGCGGTACTTGAGCTGGAAGCGTAGCGGCAGTGTTTGATTTGCCTTTCGGATTCTCATCGTCTGCGATGACGCCTTCGCGAGCAGGCTCGCTCCCACAGGGGATCTTGTGAATCACGCAGATCAATTGTGGGGGCGAGCCGGCTCCGGGCGGCGTTCCGACGAAGCGTCTAAAGCTTCATGCCGATGCCGGCAACGTTTGAAAACTGAAGTATTGCTTCAACGCCTCCACCAGTTGCCCATACTCCGGCGGTGCCCGTTGCAGGCTGAACCCGGCGTCATAGTGGTGAGGGGTTGCGTCTTCGTGGCACCACAAACAGCATGCCCGCAGGTCGATGACCTGTTGGCAGCCATCACTGGCGGGAATCTTCAGGCGCAAGTCGAAGTCCGCGCCGATCATCATCGGCAACTGACTGATAAGCATCAGCCCGTCATCGGAGACATTGCCCAGATAGCCGATGGGTTTGTCGGTGTTGCTATTGAACACTTTCAGAAAATACGGCAGTTGATGCCGCTCGATCCGGCGGTCAGTGAACATGCTGAATTCGCTACGCAAGGCCCTTAAGCAGGGCCGCACTAATGCTTCGGAACAGGCCTGCCGGTAGCTACCCAGGCATAAGCGGCCCGCTCTCCCCGATCCTGGTGCGACAGTCCGTCAATCGCTGCCGCTTACTCCTGCCGATCACAGGTGTTACCTCGGTTCAGAGTCAAGGCTCTAAACCGATTATTCGACTATAGCTCACTGCCGCCGGTCGGCCAGCTGTTGAATGACAACCAGCATCAGAACTGCGTCGGGCGCACCGCTGCGGCACTGCGGGTCGGGTAGTGGCCCAGGCTCTGCAGGGTCTCCAGTCGGGCGCGGGCGCGGTAGGCGTATTCACTTTGCGGATACGAGGCGATGATGAACTGATACGTCTGGGCGGCATCAATGAACATTTTCTGCCGTTCCAGGCACTGTCCGCGCATCATCGATACTTCCGGCCAGACATATGGCCGCGCCCGGCTGGCGCGCTCGACCTTGGATAATTCGAGCATCACCTGCTCGCAGTTGCCCCGGTCATAGGCGCTGTAGGCAAGGTTCAAATGATGGTTCATCGAAAAACGGGTGCAGCCCGTGACACTGATGAGGGCAAGGGCGGCAATGAGCATGAATCGCATGAGGGATCTCCTGTCTTGACCGCTGTATCGACCCATGGGCGGAAATCTTCAGGCTGTCCGGCGCAAAGTTGCCGCGTTCAATAAAGAAAGCAATAAGTAGTGCAAACGAACAATGACTACAACTTCGGACCATAGTAGCCTCACTCAGCGCTTGAACTCAGGAGTCTTTGCATGTCCGTCCGTCGTACCAAAATCGTCGCTACCCTTGGCCCGGCCAGTAACTCGCCGGAAGTTCTCGAACAGCTGATTCTGGCTGGCCTGGACGTGGCCCGCCTGAACTTCTCCCACGGCACCCCCGACGAGCACAAGGCTCGCGCGCAGCTGGTGCGTGACCTGGCCGCCAAGCACGGCCGCTTCGTCGCCCTGCTGGGTGACCTGCAAGGCCCGAAAATCCGTATCGCCAAATTCGCCAACAAGCGCATCGAGCTGAAGATCGGTGATCAATTCACCTTCTCCACCAGCCATCCGCTGACCGAAGGCAACCAGCAAGTGGTCGGCATCGACTACCCGGACCTGGTCAAGGACTGCGGCGTGGGCGACGAGCTGCTGCTCGACGACGGTCGCGTGGTGATGCGCGTCGACACCGCTACCGCCACCGAACTGAACTGCACCGTGACCATCGGCGGTCCGCTGTCGGACCACAAAGGCATCAACCGTCGCGGTGGTGGCCTGACCGCACCGGCCCTGACCGAGAAAGACAAGGCCGACATCAAGCTCGCCGCGGAAATGCAGGTCGACTACCTCGCCGTGTCCTTCCCGCGTGACGCCGCCGACATGGAATACGCCCGTAAACTGCGCGACGAAGCCGGCGGTACTGCCTGGCTGGTGGCGAAGATCGAACGCGCCGAAGCCGTGGCCGACGACGAAACCCTCGATGGCCTGATCAACGCGTCCGACGCCGTGATGGTGGCCCGTGGTGACCTGGGCGTGGAAATCGGCGACGCCGAACTGGTGGGCATCCAGAAGAAAATCATTCTGCACGCACGCCGCCACAACAAGGCTGTAATCGTCGCGACCCAGATGATGGAGTCGATGATCCAGAACCCGATGCCGACCCGCGCCGAAGTGTCCGACGTAGCCAACGCCGTGCTCGACTACACCGACGCCGTGATGCTTTCGGCCGAAAGTGCTGCCGGTCTGTACCCGCTCGAAGCCGTGCAAGCAATGGCGCGTATCTGCGTCGGCGCTGAAAAGCACCCGACCAGCAAGACCTCCAGCCACCGTATCGGGAAGGAATTCCAGCGCTGCGACGAGAGCATCGCCCTGGCCACCATGTACACGGCCAACCACTTCCCGGGTGTGAAGGCGATCATCGCGTTGACCGAAAGCGGCTACACCCCGCTGATCATGTCGCGCATCCGCTCCTCGGTGCCGATCTACGCATTCACTCCACACCGCGAAGCCCAGGCCCGCGCGGCGATGTTCCGTGGCGTGTACACCGTTCCGTTCGACCCGGCCTCCCTGGCGCCTAACGAAGTCAGCCAGAAAGCCATCGACGAGCTGGTCAAGCGCGGCGTGGTGGAGAAAGGCGACTGGGTCATCCTGACCAAGGGCGACAGCTACCACACCACCGGCGGCACCAACGGCATGAAAATCCTGCACGTTGGCGACCCGATGGTCTGAGTGACCGGTTGCTGAAAGACAAAAGCCCTGCCATGTGAATGGCGGGGCTTTTTGGTTTCTGGTCCTGAAGATGTATTGCCAGGCCTGACGCCTTCGCGAGCAGGCTCGCTCCCCCATTAGATCGGTGTACGCCGTAC